>NZ_JBFBBE010000242.1:0-5194 GCF_040682555.1 Streptomyces sp. NPDC051172 | reverse complement strand
CCTGCCGGGCGGAGCGCCCGGCAGGCCGTGGCCGTTCATCCGGCAGCAGCCGTCGGCGACTTACTTGCCGAAGGAGTTGCTGCAGCCCATGTCCGAGCCCTCGGAGGTGCTCTGCGCACCCGGGTTGCCCTCGCCGTTGAGTGCGTTGCCCAGCAGGCCGTCGATGAGCCCGACCTCACCGAGGACGCTGATGTTCAGGTCGTGCGACCTGCAGGTGGTGCTCTGCTGGAAGCCGGCGCCACCGTCGGCGTGGGCGCCGCCGGCACTCAGAAGCCCGACACTCCCGAGGGCGGCGACCAGGACGGCAGCCTTGCGAAGCTTGTGCATGTCATCTCCGGTGGAGCGAAGTGGATGCGACCTGTGACAGATCAACTCCTTGCTGCAACGGGAGATTAGTGCGAAATACCCCAAAAGGGACGGCAGCGCGCCACGTTTTGTGATCTCGCATGCGATCTGGGCCATGCCCGGGCAGAGGCGACGGCCGAATGCCGTCAGCCGGTGTCGGCGCTGCGGGCGCTCCAGCGCTCCTCGACCTTGGCCAGGCGCCAGTACGCGACCGCCACGGCCCAGACGACCACGAACAGGCCGACGATGACGTAGCCGACGTTGTCCAGGTCCAGCCCGGATATCCAGCCGGTGAGGGCGTCCCGCAGACCGAGCTTGTCGTGCAGCACGCCGACCAGTTCGATCGTGCCGACGAAGAAGGCCACTGCGATGGACAGGCCGGTGATCGTGAGGTTGTAGAACACCTTGCGAACGGGGTTGGAGAACGCCCACTGGTAGGCGAAGTTCATGAAGGTGCCGTCGAGGGTGTCGAACAGGCTCATGCCCGCCGCGAAGAGAAGGGGCAGGCACAGGATCGCGTACCACGGCAGCCCGGCGGCGGCGCCGTTGCCGGCCAGGGCGAGGAGCAGGACCTCGGTCGTGGTGTCGAAGCCGATCCCGAACAGAAAGCCGAGAGGGAACATCTGGCCGGGGCGCCGGATGGACTTGGTGAGGCGGCCGAGAATGCGGTTCATGAAGCCGCGCGAGTCCAGGTGCGCCTCCAGCTCCGCCTCGTCGTAGCGTCCGGCCCGCATCGCACGGAAGACGCGCACGATGCCGAAGAGCGCGACGAGGTTGAGTGCGGCGATGAGGTACAGGAAGCTGCCGGAGACCGTGGTGCCGACCGTGCCGAGCACCTGGTGGGTCCGGGAGCTGTCGTTCATCAGGGTGCCGGCGAGGTGCGTGCCCCCGGCGACCAGCGCGGCCATGACGACCACCACGCTGGAGTGTCCGAGCGCGAACCAGAAGCCCACCGACACCGGCCGCTTTCCGTCGGCCATCAGCTTGCGGGTGGTGTTGTCGATGGCGGCGATGTGGTCGGCGTCGAAGGCATGCCGCATGCCGAGCGTGTAGGCGGTGATGCCGAGGCCGACCCCGAACGCCTGGGTACCGACCGCGTAGTGATGCGGGATCACGAGGAGGAAGAGGATCCCGAAGGCGGCCACGTGCAGAGCGACGATCACGCTCAGCAGACCCGCGGTTCTGACGGTGTCCTCGCGGCGCCAGCGAAAGGACGGGACGGCGGCGGTTTCGGGCACGCCTTGAGACACGGTCATACGGACACGCTCCAGCACCTCGTGGATCAGCTTCGTGATGCCGTGGCCGGTCTCCTGGCTGACGGGTCGTACGTCCGCCGCCCGCCTTCCCAACCGCCTTGCGACGGCCAGTGGCTGTCCCCTGCGGGACGTGGGCGACGAACTCCCCGATCACAGTGGCGAGGGCCGCTCCGGACTGAGCCCCTGAAGGCTGTTCACCGGCTTCCCGAACACCACGGCCCGCTCACCCTAGAAGGCCACGGGCAGTGGCTGCAAGGCTGCACAGCTGAACAGGTATGGAGATCCGCACCTGTTCGCTGCGATGATGGACGCATGCATCTCGTCCCCGCGGAACACGCCGGGCGGCGCACCATTGACGGCCATCGGGTCTGCGATGCCATCGCCGCCGTCGGCGACCCCGAGCACGTGCGCGCCTGGGCCGATCGCTTCTCGCTGCTCTCCGATCCCGGACGCCTGTCCTTGCTGTTCGCCCTCCAGGAGGCCGGCCCCATCGCCGTGTCCGACCTCGCCGTCGCCAGCGGGATGCGGGACACAGCCGTCTCCCAGGCCCTGCGTCTCCTGCGGACCGCGGGCATCGTCGAGGGTGAGAAGGACGGCCGGATCGTGCGCTACCGACTCGTCGAGGGCCCGATTTCCGCGCTGCTGAAACACTGCACGCCGAAACCGGCAGGCGAACGTGGCACGGGCTGACGGTGAGGATCAGCGGCTGCACACGAAGCAGCGCCCGACCCGACCGAAGTCGACTCAGGCGCTGCGTAGCAGGTCGGAGGTCGTATCCCCCGACCACCACCGGTAGGCCCTGTGGGACTCGAACCCACAACCAATGGATTAAAAGTCCTGGCCAAAGCTTGCTGGGTGGTTCCGGACGCTGGTTCGGGGTCCGGAACCACCTGGTCAGAGCATGTGCGCCGTGAGTGCCGATCCGGCGCGGGGCAGGTTGTGCCACGCCATCCGCTCACGCATCGCTCACGCACGGCACGCCCCTGAGCAGCGGCTTTCGGCCTACAAGAGGACATCGCACCCTCTGTTGCCCCCATCGAGATCAATAGTCGGTGAGGACAGTGCTGCAGTCCATGAGTTCTCCGAGTTGGGGGCCCATGGACTGCCCTGTGGTTCGCGAACGGCCACGCTGATTCACCCGGCTGGGGCGCCCCGGTGTGCCGTGGGCCAGCGCCGCTGAAGGTCTCCTGAGGGCTTGGTCACCTGTCAGTTCGGACGAAACGACAGAAGGGCGCCTCGAATTTCAGGGAGACGGATTCCTTGCACTGCTTACCTCCGACCTTCAAAGCCCGCACGGTGGCTGAGTCGGCGTCGGGCAGGTTGGTCCAGTAGACCCCGTCGCGATGTAGTTCAACGATGGTGTCGGCGCCGCGTGCGATAGGCGTCGGGACATGTCGCAGTTCGAGCGGCTCGTCAGGCCCTTCGCTCAACGCACGAGCTGTGATCAGAACCGCAAGGTTGTGCTCCTCTGCAATGCGGCGTGCCACGTCCATGCTCAATGCCAGGCCCTTCTCGTCCAGCTCGCTGTAACTCTGGATCGTGTCGACCACCCACAGGGCAAGGCGACCACGCTGCGGTGGGATGACCGTAGTTGCGGCTTCCCGGAAGACCTGTTCAAGCGGGCGCCCGACGGTCGGGGTGTGCCAGCCCGGCACCCTGACTGAGGACTCTGATGCGCGGCGACGCACGGAGTCGAAGTCCACCGTGTCGGCGGGGTACCGCAGATCTGCTCCGCAGGTGGCGCTGACGAGCTTCCGCTCGATCGTGTCGGAGTTGATCTCGCAGGTGCTGAAGACCGTGAGCCGTTCGGCTGTGGCATTGTGCAGCGCGATGTTCAGCGCCATTGTCGAGCGGCCAGCAGTTGGCACGGACACGATCGCGGTGACGGTCCCAGGCTCCAGCTTCAGGACGTCGTTGACATCCGGCCACGGAGTGGCACCAGGAATCTTGCCGAGGTCGATCCAAGTGCCTTCCTCATCGATGCCAGGCACCGGGTGCGGCGCTTCCTCGGAGCCCTCGTCCTCTCTGTCCTCGGCGGCGCTTTCAGCGGGCCAGGCGTGCAAGGGGACCTGCGCGTCGCGGGATGCCACCTGCATCATGTCTGGCTGCCACATCACCTTGCTGAAGAACGTTTCCCCGATGGCCGAGAGAGGGAGATTCCAGGGCCGACCGAAGGGC
The DNA here is from genome assembly GCF_040682555.1 of Streptomyces sp. NPDC051172. NCBI lineage: Bacteria > Bacillati > Actinomycetota > Actinomycetes > Kitasatosporales > Streptomycetaceae > Streptomyces > Streptomyces sp. NPDC051172. The sequence goes on along the minus strand of NZ_JBFBBE010000242.1, from coordinate 1,415 downwards.
TTGACGTCCCAGCCGTTGGCGCGGGCCCTGTCGGCGCTGGCGCTGATCCGCCCGATGGTGCTGTTGGCGGCTTGCCGTTTGTTCACTCCGCCACGCTGGTAGTAGGCGGCGGAGTCCTTGGCCGCCCGATAGATGAAGTTGAAGACCTGACCGAGGCTGAAGGTGCTCAGGGCGTCCTGGAGGGCGGTGCGGGTCCCCTCGCCCTGGTTCATCTCAAGGTGGTGCTCGCCGAGCTTCATCGCGAGGTAGTCCTGTGCGTCCGCCAGCACCAGCTCGTCCCATAGGTCGCGCCACTGGCCAGCCCAGGAGGTCGGCCACGGGCCTTCCCGGAAGGTGCGGTTCAGACTTTGGAGGAGGCCGGGGTGCCGATCAGTGAGCTCGTCGGCCTGGCCCATGAGGTAGTAGCTGACGCGGCCGAGGTAGAAGGAGTCGCTGAGTTCCCCGTCGTCGTCCAGGGCGAAGGCATCGAGGTGCGAGTCCGGGTGCACTTTGATCAGGCGCGGCACAGCCTTCAGAAGCCCACGCTCGAAGTCGTACCGAAGCTGCTCGGGAGCCCAGCGGCGCTCCTTCGGCCAGATGTCGGTGGGAGACGTCAGCCCGGCGTCTTCGACTGCCGGGTCGCTGAAGAGGGTATGCAGCGCGATAGCCTCGAAGAGAGTGAGGTCGGCGGGCTCCAAGTCGGGACCGTTCAGGACGGGGTACTGCTCGTAGACCTCGGCACGGCGCCGCGCCTTCTGTTCCTTGACCCGCGCGGCCTGCTCTTCCACTTCGCGTTCGTGGCAGCTCGGGCACTTCCAGCTTTCGAAACGGAGAGCTTGAGCGAGGTCACTGCGGTTGGACACCGGGTAGGGGTCTTCGCAGGACTCGCACAACAAGTCGGCCAGGTAGGCTGTGCCGGCCTGCTGGGCGATGCGGGTCATTTGCTGGGGCTTCAGCCCGTACTCGGTACGGATGGCCGTGACAGTCTGCGCCCACGTCTCGCCATCATCGTTGAGTCGCCAGTATGCCTCGAAGGCGGCTGCCTCGGGTGCGTCGTCAGTGAGCACTTCGAGTTCGAGCTGAGCCACGTTCCCCCCTGGGTGTTGTCGGCAGGCATCAAGTATTTCGGATTTTCCGACAACCGACCGGCGTTTTCGCCGCGTGGACTGCACTGACCTGTGCCGAGGAACAATGTTCCGCTTCTGTGAGACAACTCGGTTGCGCTGCCGGGGCTCGACCTCCGCGACGGACACGTTTTCCTCGGCCCGGAGTCCGGCTGGCTGTGCCGCAGCAACTTCCATGGCGGCTGGATCAAGGCCGGGGCGCAGTCAGCTACTTCGCAGGTGACTGCTCAGGTCGTTGATTACGCGTGAGCGGGTGGCAGCCAGGGGTTTCCGGCGAAGAGGTCGCGGAGCACGGTCAGGGGGTTGAGGTCG
>NZ_JBFBBE010000241.1:0-5352 GCF_040682555.1 Streptomyces sp. NPDC051172 | reverse complement strand
GGTCGGACCTGATCGACGGCTGCCTCATCGAGACCGGACTGATCATGGGAGCCGGATGATCGATCGGCCCGCCACCGCGAGTTCAACCCCGGTACGACCGCAGATGCCGTCGTCCATGGCCGTGGTGAAGTCGCGGTACATGTCCGCGCTGAGCTGGGTGCCGCTCAGTCGTACGCCCTTCAGCGGGGTGACCAGTTCGGGGAAGCGGCGTATCAGCGCCTGGAACACGGCCGGCGTGGTGTTCATGCAGTCGACCCGGCCCGGAGCGAGTACGTCCGCGATCTGTTCCAGCAGGTGCGTCGTGTACTCCTGGGCGTCAGCCGGCCGCCCGGCCCGGATCAGCCGCTTCACCCACCGCGGATCCATGTCGATCGCATACGCTCGGCCGTCGTACAACTCGGACGTCTCCCACGTACCGTTGCCGATCAGATGCGGTCCGGTGGGCGTCGTCTGCAGCCATGTGCGGTGCGGCCGAAAGCCCTCGGTGGCGAACGACCATCGGCGCCATGCGCCGCGGTGCAGCAGCATGTCGGGGGTGTGGAAGAGCCGGCAAGGCGTACCCGCGGTGCCCCCGGTCTCCCAGATCCGCCCGGTCAGCGGCCGGGGCACGGCCAGTGGTACCAGGTCCGTGGGGTCCATGCCGCGCAGGACCTCCAAGGGGAACGGGCCGAAGGCCGTGAGCTGGTCGTAGCGGGTGAGGTCCCGCGAGTCGAAGTCCAGCTCGGCCGCCCGGCGCAGCCAGTAGGGGCTGCCGGCGAGCGGATCGAAGTGCCGGGCGACCACCCGGCGTGTCCAGGCGTCCAGATCGGTGTCGAGCCAGCCCTGGACGAGTTCGTCGCACTTCGTGGCCCGCGACCCGACCGGTGTGTGGGTCGTCAACGTCATCGCCCGGTCTGTGTGGGGGCCAGGTCGATGCCCAGCTCGAAGGCGCTGGTCAGCACCTGCTGGATGTGCTCCGGCTGGTCGACGTGCACCACCGGGAACGGGAAGCGGAGGATTCCGTCGGGGATCGAGCCGCCCATGATCAGCGTGAGCCGGACACCCTCCTCCTTCATGCCCGCGCACACGTCCACCAGGCTGATGGCGTCCGTGGAGTTGCGGTCGAACAGGTCCCGCACGTCTTCCGCGGTCGTGAGCTTCTTCTGCTCCAGACAGGAGAACAGCGGCAGTTCGGGCGCCGTTAAGGGCATCGCCTTGATGTACGGGGCCATGAACTCGCGGTGGTGGCCGCGCAGCGGCGAGTGCACCGCGATCGGCCGGTCCGGCAGCGGGGCTATCGTGCCCGGCGGCAGGTCGGCCGCCAGTTCATCCAATGCCGAGCGCTCGCCGGAGAGCATCAGTATCTGCATGGCGCCGTCCGCCGTGACGCCGAAGTTCCCGGACAGTTGAACCCCTGGCCGGCCCTCGCCCCGGTAGGCGGCGACCAGGTCTCCCCCGACGGGGGAGAAGGCCAGGGCGAGCCCCTGCTCCGGCGCCTGAGGAGGAAGCTCGGGCGTGTGGCGGGTGTGCGCCAGCATCTCGAACAGCTCCCTGCGTCCGATCGCACCGGCCAGACAGCTCGCCGTCATCGCGCCCAGGCTGAGCCCACCGAGCGCCGACGGCCGCAGCCCGTGTTCCACCAGCACGTCGTGGATCCCCAGCGCCAGCGCGGTCTCCCGGATCGTCCCCGCGCTCTGTCGCTCCTCCTGTGCGGTCGGGAGTTCCTCCTCCAGGATCTGGCCCACCGTCAGGCCGGTCCAGCCGGAAACCTGCTCGTACAGATCACGCATCACGGGATAGGAGCGGTACATCTCCGTGCCACGTACTTCGGTGCCGACGCCACCGCCGAAAAGAAAACCCAAAGACACCGCAATCTCCAAGTCGAGAATGGCTGAAAAGCCATGCTGGACGCGGCCGGACTGCCTTCAGGCGGCGGCCGACACGTGGTCTTGCCGGATCACGTTACCCATGTCCTGGCATTCTCAAAAGGGGGTCTTCTGCAGGGTCCGCGGCGGTCGTTCAGCTGTCGCGGGAGGCGCTATGGAGACGATATCCGCGAGTGTCAGAGTCCTCTCATGGCCTCTTGCAATTCCCTTGCCCGGTCCGCCCGGGAAGCTGTGTCCGACGCGCCCGAAAGTCGGAAGCAGAAGTAATGCCCGTCGAAGACGGTTTCAGGAACGGGATCGATCCGCGGACCGCGATCGCGGTCACCGGCTACTCATGTCGTCTCCCCGGTGCAGGCAGCCCCGAGGCGTTCTGGCAACTGCTCGCCGCGGGCCTTGACGCCGTGTCCGAGACGCCGGCCGACCGCTGGGACACCGAGGCGGTCCGTACGTCGACGGTGCCCGACGCCGAACGGGCCCGGTGGGGCGCCTTCCTGGACCGGGTCGACCTCTTCGACGCCGCGTTCTTCGGGATCTCCCCGCGCGAGGCGGCCGCCATGGACCCTCAGCAGCGGCTCGTCCTCGAACTCGGCTGGGAGGCCGTGGAACACGCCGGGACCGTCCCCGGCGACCTGGCGGGCAGCCGAACCGCCGTCTTCGTCGGCGCGGACGCCGACGACTACGCCCTCCTGCGTGCCCGGCTCGGGGCCGACGGCATCACCCGGCACTCCTCGACCGGCGCCCAGCGCAGCATGATCGCCAACCGGTTGTCCTACATCCTGGGGCTGCGCGGACCGAGCCAGACCGTCGACTCCGGGCAGTCCTCCTCGCTGGTCGCCGTGCACCTCGCCTGTCAGAGCCTGCGCTCCGGCGAGTGCACGACGGCGCTGGCCGGCGGGGTGCACCTCAACCTCGCCCCGGACAGCGCACTCGTCGTCGCGGGCAGCGGGGCTCTCTCCCCGGACGGGCGGTCGCACACCTTCGACGCCCGCGCCAACGGATACGTACGGGGCGAGGGCGGGGCCCTGGTCCTGCTCAAGACCCTCGACCGGGCGCTCGCCGACGGAGACCCGGTGCGCTGCCTCATCCTCGGCGGCGCGGTCAACAACGCGGGCGGCGCGGGTGCCGGGCTCACCGTGCCCGACGAGGGCGCCCAGCGCGAGGTGGTCCGCCTCGCCCACCGGCGCGCCGGCACCCGGCCCGACGACGTGCACTACGTCGAACTCCACGGCACCGGCACCAAGGTGGGCGACCCCGTGGAGGCCGCGGCCCTCGGCGCGGCCCTCGGCACCCCGCGCACGTCGGGGCAGCCGCTCACCGTGGGTTCCGCCAAGACCAACGTCGGCCACCTGGAGGCCGCCGCGGGCGTCGTCGGTCTGCTCAAGGTGATCCTCTGCCTGACGAACCAAGCCCTCCCGCCGAGCCTCCACCACACCACCCCCTCGACTGCGCTGGACGCCCTGGGCCTCGCAGTCCAGCAGCACCTCACCGCCTGGCCGGCCGGCGACACGCCCCGCATCGCCGGCGTGAGCTCCTTCGGCATGGGGGGCACGAACTGCCACCTGGTGGTGTCGGACTGGCGCGAACCCGGCACGCCGACGGGTCCGTGCGAAACGCCCGCGTCGTCCCGACAAGGGGGGCCGCCCGCGTCCGCCGTCCACACCGAACCGACCGCCGTCGACCTGCCCGCACCCGTGGTCCTGTCCGGACGCGACGAAGCGGCACTGCGCCAACAGGCCGAGCAACTGGGACGGTTCCTCACCGAGCACCCCGGGGTGGGGCCGGCCGAGGTCGCGCCCGCCTGCGCCACGACCCGCACCCACTTCGGCAGCCGGGCCGCGGTCGTCGCCACCGGCCGAGCGGACCTGCTCACGGCACTCGCCTCGCTCGCCGAGGCCAGGCCCGCACCGCGCCTCCTGCGAGGCACGGACCAGGGCGGCCGACTGGCCTTCCTGTTCACCGGACAGGGCAGTCAACGGCCCGGTATGGGGGCTGCGCTGTATGCCGCCCACCCGGCCTACGCCGAGGCATTCGACGAGGTGTGCGCCCACCTCGACCCGCTCCTGGACCGCCCCCTTCGGTACGTGGTCCTCGGGGACACCGCGGAGCTGCACAGGACGCGGTACACCCAACCCGCGCTCTTCGCATTCGAGACCGCTCTCCAACGGCTGTTCCAGCACTGGGGAGTTCACCCGGACGTGGTGACCGGACACTCCGTCGGCGAACTCGCGGCGGCACACGCGGCCGGAGTGCTGAACCTGCCCGACGCCTGTGCGCTCGTGGCGGCCAGGGGACGGCTCATGCAGGCCCTGCCCGAGGGCGGAGCGATGGTCGCCGTGGAGGCGTCGGAGGCCGAACTGCTTCCGGACCTCGCCGACTTGACCTCCCACGTCTCCATCGCCGCGGTCAACGGCCCCACCTCGACGGTCCTGTCCGGTGACGAGGAGACCGTCCTCGCGGTCGCCGGACGCTGGCGCGAACGCGGGCGCAGGACGCGACGGCTCAAGGTGAGCCACGCCTTCCACTCGCCGCACATGGACGCCATGCTCGACGACTTCCGCCAGGTCGCCGAGAGCCTCACCTACCACACACCCCGGATCCCGGTCGTCTCCAACCTGACCGGCACCACTGCCACCGCCGAGGAACTGTGCACGCCGGACCACTGGGTGCGGCACGCCCGCGACGCCGTCCGGTTCCTCGACGGCGTACGAGCCCTGCACGCACACGGCGTCACCGTCCACCTGGAGATCGGCCCCGACGCCGTGCTCACGCCGATGGCCCGCGACTGCGCCGCCGCGGGCACCGCCGCCCACGTGGCCGCGATCCGGGCCGACCGCGACGAGCCGGAGACCTTCGCCAGGGCACTCGCCGAGCTCCACGTCCACGGCATCCCCGTCGACTGGCGGCAACTGACGGACGGGCGCCCGGCCCCGCACCTCGACCTGCCCACCTATCCCTTTCAGCGCAAGCGGTACTGGCTGGAGGGCAACGCCGCGCCGCTGCCGGTTCCGCTCCCTGCCGTCGCCGCCACGGCTCCTCCCGCCGCCCGCGACCTCGACCCGGCCGAGCTCGTCCGCAGCAGCGTCGCGGCCGTCCTCGGACATGACTCCGCCGACGAGGTCCCGACCGAAAGCACCTTCAAGGAACTCGGATTCAACTCCCTCATGGGCGTCGAACTCTGCGAACTCCTCGGCGACGCCCTGGGAGAGCGGCTCCCGAGCACCCTCGTCTACGACCACCCCACCCCCGACGCCATGATCCGCCACCTGAGCGACACCACCGCTTCCGCTCCGGTCGAAGCCGGGTCCACGGCTCTCGGTGATGCCGGTGAGGGGGTTGCGGTGGTGGGGATGGCGTGTCGGTTGCCGGGTGGGGTGGTGTCGCCGGAGGGGTTTTGGGAGTTGGTGGTTGCGGGTGGGGAGGGGGTGTCGGGGTTTCCGGTGGATCGGGGGTGGGATCTGGAGGCGTTGTTCGATGCGGATCCTGATCG
>NZ_JBFBBE010000240.1:0-5656 GCF_040682555.1 Streptomyces sp. NPDC051172 | reverse complement strand
GAGGTACGACAAGCTCGCCGTCCGCTACGAAGCGACCGTGCTGGTCGCAGTCCTCAACGAGTGGCTGTGACCAGCACTTTCACAACAGGCCCTAGGGCCTGTCGTTTGGATCAGGTCGGCCATGGCTGACGGTGCTTCCCGGCTCCCCCGAGCGGGGTCATGGGGGTCCCCCGCTCGAGCGAAGCCGAGAGTGGGGGAGAGTGACGACAACGCGGCTGGGGGTCCCCCCACGCCCTTGAGGCAGTGGGGGAGTGCGTGCCAGGGCCCGCGACGCCGAGCTGATCCAAACGACAGGTCCTGGGGCCACCGGGGCTTCCACCACATCGGCCCGGTGGACGAACTGCTCATGGTGGGGCGGGAGATGCGGCCGCCCCACCCGCCTGGACGCCTCCAGGTCGCCCTGCCCCCGAAACTCCAGTTGTGTAGGGGGTGATCGGTACTCCTCTGCCGATCACACCTCACTCACTGGAGGGCGCCGTGCAGTCGGAGGGCTACGCATACGACACCCACAGCCGACTGGCCGGACCTCTCACGGAGCCCAGCGACGCCTCGTACCAGGTGCAGTACACCTCGCTGCTGTCCAGTGAGCCGCGCCGAATACACGCCGTCCTGCTGATGGCCCTTGCCCCGGTGTTCACCGGAACGCTGCTCGTCTACCTCGTCTGGCCCACGCACTGGGTGGAGCGCGACGGCGGGGAGAGCTGGCTGGTCGGGCTCGATGCCACGATGCTCGTATCCATCGGGCTCATCGAGCTGTTCATGGTGGTCAATGTCGCCTCCGTCGCCCATGCCACGCTGGTCGCCCGGGACCCCGTCCCGGTCGTCCCCGAAGCCGGTACCCGCGTCGCCTTCCTCACCACGTACGTCCCCGGCAAGGAACCCCTCTCGATGGTCCGCGCCACCCTGGAGGGAGCCGTCCGGATCACCCACGCCGGGCCCGGCAGCGTCCTCGACGTCTGGCTCCTCGACGAGGGCGACGACGAGCAGGCGAAGGCCCTGTGCGCGGAGCTCGGAGTCCGGCACTTCACCCGGCGCGGCGTTCCGCAGTGGAACCAGGCCCACGGCGCCCACAAGGCCCTGACCAAGCACGGCAACTACAACGCGTGGATCGCCAGACACGGCGACGAGTACGACTTCTTCGCCTCCGTCGACACGGACCACGTCCCGCGCCCCAACTTCCTCGAGCGGATGATGGGGTACTTCCGGGACCCCGACGTCGCCTTCGTGGTCGGACCCCAGGTGTACGGGAACTATGCCGACCATCCCGTCACCAAGGCCGCCGAGTCGCAGCAGTTCCTCTTCCACGCGCTGATCCAGCGGGCCGGGAACCGGTATCGCTCGCCCATGTTCGTCGGTACGAACAACGTGGTGCGGATCGCCGCCGTGAAGCAGATAGGCGGGCTGTACGACTCCATCACCGAGGACATGGCCACCGGCTTCGAGATACACCAGCGGCGCAATCCCGTCACCGGCAACCACTGGCGGTCCGTGTACACACCGGACGTACTCGCCGTCGGAGAGGGGCCCGCCTCCTGGACCGACTTCTTCACGCAGCAGATGCGCTGGTCGCGGGGGACCTACGAGACGCTGCTCAAGCAGTACGGCAGAGCGCTGTTCAGGATGCCTCCGGGGCGGCTGTTCTCGTACACCCTGATGCTCGTCTACTACCCGATGACGGCCGTCAACTGGCTTCTGGGCATCCTCAGTTGTGTTCTCTTCCTCTGGTTCGGGGCCTCCGGCACGGAGGTCGCCTCCTCGGTGTGGCTGATGCTCTACAGCGACGCCGCCGCCCTGCAGATCGGGCTGTATCTGTGGAACCGGCGGCACAACATCTCGCCCCATGAGCCGGAGGGGTCCGGCGGGCTTGCCGGCATGGCCATGTCGGCCCTGGCCGCGCCGATCTACCTCAAGTCCTTCGGTGAGGCGCTCGTCCGCCGGCCCAGCAGGTTCGTCGTGACCCCCAAGGGCGCGGACGCCAGTGCCGACCGGCTGCTCACCTTCCGTATCCACCTCTTCTGGGCGATCCTCCTCGCGACCTCCCTGGCCGCCTCGGTCGTCCTGGACCACACCCATGCGGCCATGCGCACCTGGGCGGTCCTGGCCATGGTCATCGCCCTCGCACCGGTCGCGGTGTGGTGCTCCACGCTCCTCAGGGAGCGGCGGGAGCGGCAGGCACCGCACCGGACCACACGTGCCGTCGACGGCACGGAGCCCGCCCTCGCCGCCGGCGGCGCGGGCTCCCCGGTCTCCGGAACCACGACAGGAGGCAGCTAGCACCATGGCCCGCAACGCTGAGAACAAGTACCGCAAGAACCCCGGGAACAGGACGACCAGAAGGGCCGTCCTCGGGGTCGGGGGCATCATGGTCCTGGCCGGGCTCAACGCCCCTGCCGCGGTCGAGTTCGCGGGTGAGGAGTACCACGAGTACAAGATCGCCCAGCCCGAGTACCAGGCGAAGTACGGCTCCTGGCAGCGGGTCGACATCCCCGCGAAGTACCGCACCAACGCCATCCATGCGGCGCTCCTGCACACCGGCAAGGTGCTGATCGTCGCCGGGTCGGGCAACGAGCAGAAGAAATTCAACGCCGGGTCCTTCGACACCGTCCTGTGGGACCCCAAGGCGAACACCTTCAAGAAGATCCCCACCCCCGCCGACTTCTTCTGCTCCGGCCACACCCAGCTCCCGGACGGGCGACTCCTCGTGGCCGGCGGCACCGCCCGCTACGAACTGCTCGACGGCGAGGTCAAACGGGCGGGCGGCGGTATGCGGATCAAGAACGAGAACCCCCTCAAGTCGGTCTTCCTGAAGAAGGGCACCCGCTTCCGCTCGCCCGCGGGCGTCGAGTACGTCAGCAGCTTCGACGTCACCGTCCCGAAGGCCAAGCCCGCAGCCGGGCCGGCCGGCGCGGTCGGCGCGGTGCGGCCCGGGCAGGCCCCGGCCCCGGCGCCGGTGGTGGCGGGCGAGGCCCGGGTCTTCGTCGAGGCCGTCGAGGCAGGTCCGCTGTCCGTCACCGAGAAGCAGGCGCAGTACGACATCGTCGGGCTCACCGGCAAGGACGCGGCCAACACCTACGGGCTGAGCGAGAAGATCACCCTCGACAAGCAGGACTTCCAGGGCATCCGCACCGCCTACGAGTTCGACCCCGTGGCCGAGCGGTATGTACCCGTCGACCCGATGCAGAAGGCCCGCTGGTACCCGACGCTGGTCGGACTCGACGACGGACGGGTGCTCGCGGTCTCCGGCCTGGACGACGTCGGCATGATCGACCCCGGGGACAACGAGATCTACGACCCGAGGACCAAGAAGTGGTCGCCCGGCCCGAAGCGGTACTTCCCGACGTACCCCGCACTCTTCCTGACCAAGGGCGGCAAGCTCTTCTACACGTCCTCCAACGCCGGTTACGGGCCCGCCGACCAGGGGCGGGAGCCGGGGCTCTGGGACCTGAGGACCAACACCTTCCGTAAGGTTCCGGGGCTGCGCGACCCCGACGAGACGGAGACCTCCTCCTCCCTGCTGCTGCCGCCCGCGCAGGACCAGAAGGTGATGATCCTGGGCGGCGGAGGCGTCGGCGAGTCCAGGAGGTCGACCCCGCGCACGGCCGTGGTCGACCTGAAGCAGGACAACCCGGTCTTCAAGGACGGGCCCGACCTGCCCCAGGGCACGCGGTACCTGAACAGCGTGATCATGCCGGACGACTCGGTGTTCACCACCAACGGCTCCGAGGACTACCGAGGCCGCAGCGCCAGCAACATCTTCAAGGCCCAGTTCTACGACCCGAAGAGCAACGCCTTCCGCGAGGCGGCCGCGCCCACCGTCGGCCGCAACTACCACTCCGAGGCGCTGCTGCTGCCCGACGGCAGGGTCGCCACCTTCGGCTCCGACCCGCTCTTCGACGACCAGCAGAACACCAAGCTCGGCCACTTCGAGCAGCGCATGGAGGTCTTCACCCCGCCGGCGCTGCACAGGAACGGCGAGAACCGCCCCGTACTGGAGGGCGGTCCGCAGGAGCTCGGCAGGGACCGCCGCGCGACCTACCGCACCGACCACCCCGAACGGGTGGCGAAGGCCCGGCTCATGCGGCCCAGCGCGGTCACCCACACCACCGACGTCGAGCAGCGCTCCATCGAACTCGGCCTGACCAAGGACGCGCACTCGGTGACGGTCGCCGTACCGGACGACCCGGCCCTGGTGCCGCCCGGCTGGTACATGCTGTTCGTGACGGACGCGCAGGGCACGCCGTCCGAGGCCAGGTGGATCCAGGTGAAGTGACCGCCCGGCCCGATGCCCCGGCCGGCGGCTAAGGCCTGGAGTTGCGGGCCAGTTCCAGGGCGTACTCCGGCCACCACTTCCCCGCGGCCGGCCCGCTCGCGCACACCCCGTCGGACTCCCCGGGCCGTTTGATCCACAGGTAGGCGTCGAGGAGGGGTTCGCCGGTGTCGGTCGTCGGGCGGGTGCCCAGCGCGCGGCCGGGCGGGTTGCACCAGGCGCCGGGCAGCGGGCCGTTGCCGTTGCGGCTGGTGTCGACGACGAAGTGCTTGCCGCCGAGGTCGGCGGAGAGCTCCAGGCCGTACGCCTTGGTGAGCTCGTCCGTCTGGAAGTTGGAGACGTTGAGGGAGAAGCCGTCGGCCTTCTCGATGCCGGCCTGTTTCAGCGGGTCGACCAGCTTCCACGGATCACGGATCCAGGCCGGGTTGCCCGCGTCCAGGTACACCTTGGTGTTCGGCTGCTGTTTCAGGCGGACGACCGCCTCGTTCAGCAGCTGCTCGCGCTCGTCGTGGTACGCGGCCGGTGTGCAGCCGTCCACGATGTGGGCGACCGCGTCCGGTTCGAGGACGACCAGGGCCTTGCCGTCCCCGAGCGCGTCCGCGAACTTCCCGATCCACTCCCGGTAGGCGTCCGCGTCGGCGGCGCCGCCCGCGGAGTGCTGGCCGCAGTCGCGGTGCGGGATGTCGTACGCCACGAAGAGCGCCGTGCGGTTCTCCTCGGCCGCGGACTCGACGGCCGCCTTCACCTTGGGGCCCGGGTCGATCTCGCCGGCCGGCCACAGCGCCTGCGGTTCGTCCGCGATCCGCTTGAGCAGGTGCGCGTCCTGGGCGCGGCCCGCCCGGCGCCACTCCTTGATCTGCTTGGAGGCAGGGCTGTCCGGGTCGACCCAGAAGTCCAGGGCGCCCGCGCGGGCCGCCTTCTTCGGGGCGCGGCCCGCCGCGGCGGCCGTGTCGATGTCGGACGCGGACGAGCAGCCCGCCGCAAGCCCGAGGACCGCGACAGCCGCGAGGATGTGGATCAGCCGGGACATGCTGCTCCCTGGGGCGAAGGTGACATTTACTGATGATTCGTCAGTAATCGTTGCACAAGGGATTTCAGGCTGCAGGGTTCGACATGGCAGCCGTGGGACGGGTCAGGCGTCCGACGACACCAGCGCGATGCCCAGCGGTGTGCGCTCGTACAGCACCCGATGGCCGTACCGGCGTGCCGTGAGCAGTCCGGCGTCCCGCAGCAGCGTCAGGTGCGCGGAGACGGAGGACGGGGCAAGGCCCAGGCGGTGAGCGAGGGCGCCGGTGGTGGCGGGTTCGTCGAGCGCGGCGAGCACGGCTGCCCGCCCGCGCCCCAGGAGCCGTACGAGAACGTCCGGGGCGCGGCCTGTGGGCTCGGCCC
>NZ_JBFBBE010000239.1:0-5802 GCF_040682555.1 Streptomyces sp. NPDC051172 | reverse complement strand
GGTGCCGAGCCCGTACGGCCGCTGTCGCGGCGGACGCGGGCCGCGGCGGGCCGCGCAGCCCGGCGCTACGGGGGGGCCGCCTGCGCCCACCCGTGCCGCCCCAAGCGGCACGACTGCCCGCAGGCTCACGCAGGCTCACGCAGGGTCACACCCACGGCCCACGGGCCCTGCCGTACGCGGGTGGGGCTTGTCGTGCGCCGCACGACAGGGCCGGCACCTTCACAGCCGGGCGGCCCCTCCCGAACACGGGCGGGGCCGCCCCTCGCTCACGGGTACGACACCACCGTGGACGGCACCGTCGACGTGCCCGACGTCGGTGTGCCCGTGTCGTTGATGACGTGTTCGTACTGGCCCTTTCCGCCCAGGGAGACCACCAGCAGGTCGTGGAAGCGCACGCCGGGCCGGTTCGGGGCGGTGAAGCCGTTGTGCTGCACGATCGTCGGGTCGACGTTGTAGTAGCAGTAGCTGCCCAGGCCCCAGCCCTCGTGCGTGGTGACGCCGTCGCCGACCTTGTAGGCCGCGTAGCCCTTCACCGAGCCGTTCTGGATCGCGGCCTGGTTCGGGGCGTCGTAGGCCTTCTCGTTCTGGAAGAAGATGGTGCGGCCCCGCTGGCCGTACCACTGCACGTCGTACTTGTTGAAGTGCTCGACGAACAGGCCGGTGCACAGCACGTCGTCGCCGTTCACGACGATTCCGTAGTCGGCGCGGTTGGTGTCCCAGCCGACTCCGTCGCCGTGGTCTGCGCGCCAGACCCAGGTGTGGTCGACGATGGTGTGCCTGTTGTTGATGACCATGCTGGTGGTGGCCTTTCCGGCGCCCGCGCCGCCGATGCGGACGAACACGTCCTGCACGGTGGTCGGGTTGGCGGAGTGGTCCCGCCAGGCGCCGAGTGGGCCGATCTCCAGCAGCGTGGGGGAGTTGACCGGTCCCGCGTCCATCAGGAGGCCGGCCAGGCGTACGCCGTCCACGTCGGCTACGCGCAGGGCGGCAACTCCGTTGGTGGGTACGAGAGTTGCGTAACCCAAGCCCAGGACGACGGTGCCCGCCCGGTTCACCTGGATCGGCTCGTCGAGGTGGTAGATCCCCGGCGTGAGCAGGAGGTGAAGGCCCTGGGTGAGCGCCTGGTTGAGGGTGGCCGCGGTTACGCCCGGCTTGGCGACGTAGAACTGCGACAGCGGGAGCGAGGTGCCTCGCGGGGTGCCGTTGCCCCAGGTGACTCCGCGGGCATTGGTCCGCTTCTCCGGCAGGAACACGCGGAGGCCGGTGGCGCCGCCGACGTACAGGAAGGGCTTCTCGCGGGAGACCGGAGTGGTGTCCAGCGTGGTGTACGGCGGGTTCGGGAAGCTCTGCGCGGGGGCGCCCTCGACGCCGGAGAACACCATGTTCCAGACGCCGTTGAGCCAGCTGCCGATCGTGCTGTCCCGGGTGTACCACTGCTGCTGCGAGTACGGGCCGACCTGTCCGTCGATCCGGCTGTCGGCGATGTAGCCGCCGCTCGCCCAGCCGTAGCCCGTGGGCGAGAGGTCGATGCCGCCGCGGACGTGCATACGGCGGAAGGGTGCCGCCTGCGCCACCGCCCACCGGTTGGTGCCGTTCGCCGGGACCAGGGCGAGGTTCTCCGCCGAACGCCAGAAGTTCTGCGTCGCGTTTCCGTTGAACCAGCCCGCGTCGACCGTGACGTCCCCGTTGATGGTGGTGTCGTCGGGGGAGAGGCCCAGGCCCATGATCGAGGTGTAGAAGCCGAGTTGGGCGTTGAGGCCGTTGTAGGTGCCCGGCTTGAACAGCAGCGCGTAGCGGCCGGTGCCGAACTGGGCCGACTCCTGCTGTGTGAACACCTCGTCCAGCTTGGCCTGGATGCCCGGGGTGGACGGGTCGAAGACCAGGACGTTCGGGCCGAGGTCGCCGCCGCCGGGGAGGAGCTTCGGCTTCCCGGGCGGCGACGGGGCGGCGGACGCGCGGGCGGACAGACCGAGCACCGCGGGGGCGGCTGCGGCGGCTGCGCCGAGGACGGTTCTGCGGCCCACGGCGGGCAGGCCGGAGTCAGGCAGGGGCATGGGGCGGCTCTCCTGTTCAGAAAGTGAACGAGGTGGGGTTTGGGAGCGCTCTCTCGCCGGTGAATGCTTCAACTGCCCGAACGGGCGCGTCAAGAGGTGCGACCGGAGTTCCACAAGGGTTGCCGCACCTCTTGACGCGGCCATCCCCCGAGGTTTAACTCACGTCCTAAATTAAGCCATGAGTGCAATCCCTGAAGGGACACCGGGAGCCATGCGCAGCATCCGAGCCGCGGCCGTAGGCGCCGTCGCCATGTCACTCGCCCTTGCCGCCTCGGCCTGCGGAGGCGGTTCGTCGACGGGCGGCGGGTCCGACGACTCGCCGAAGACGCTCACGTACTGGGCCTCCAACCAGGGCGCGAGCATCGCCGTGGACAAGAAGGTCCTGCAGCCCGAGCTCGACAAGTTCGAGAAGCAGACGGGCATCAAGGTGAACCTGGAGGTGGTTCCCTGGTCGGATCTGCTGAACCGGATCCTCACCGCGACCACCTCCGGCCAGGGCCCCGACGTCCTCAACATCGGCAACACGTGGAGCGCCTCGCTGCAGGCCACCGGCGCCCTGCTGCCCTGGGACGCCAAGAACTTCGCGAAGATCGGCGGCAAGGACCGCTTCGTCGACTCGGCACTCGGCTCGACGGGCGCGCAGGGCAAGGACCCGGCGGCCGTACCGCTGTACTCCATGGCCTACGCCCTCTACTACAACAAGGAGATCTTCGCCGACGCGGGCATCTCCAAGCCCCCGGCCACCTGGGACGAACTGGTCGCGGACGGCAAGAAGATCAAGGCGAAGGGCAAGTCGCCGCTCGGCGCCGAGGGAGCCAACCTCGCGGAGAACATCCACCACGTCTTCGTCTTCGCCAAGCAGCACGGCGCCGACTTCTTCACCGCCGACGGCAAGCCCGACTTCACGAACGACGGCGTGGTCACCGCGGTCAAGCAGTACGTCGATCTGATGGCCAAGGACAAGGTCATCCCGACCGGCGACGCCGAGTACGCGCAGAACCAGTCCGTGAGCGACTTCGCCAAGAGCAAGCAGGCCATGCTGCTGTGGCAGTCCGCCGCGGCCAACCTGAAGTCGCAGGGGATGAGCGAGAGTTCGTACGGCATCGCGCCCGTGCCCGTGCAGTCGGGCACCCCTGGCACCGGCACCCAGGTCGACTCGATGGTCGCGGGCATCAACCTCGCCGTCTTCAAGAACACCGACAACCTCGACGGCGCCACGAAGTTCGTGAAGTTCATGACAAGCGATGCCGAGCAGAAGATCCTCAACACGGCGTACAGCTCGATCCCGCCCGTGAAGACCGCCCAGTCGGATGCCGCGTTCAACAGCGCGGCCAACTCCGTGCTGAAGCAGACGCTCGCGACGAGTGCCGCCGCGTTGCCGCAGGTCGCCGACGAGTCGCAGTTCGAGACGACGGTCGGTACGGCCGTCAAGGACCTGTTCGCGGACGCCGCGGCCGGGCGCGCGGTGACCGCCGACTCGGTGAAGGCGGCGCTCGAGAAGGCCCAGCAGCAGATGCCGGCGAAGTGATCCGATGACGACCACCGCCATCAAAGAGCCTTCGGTGAGCGGGAGTTCCTCCGGGGCGACGGCACGCGAACAGCATGGCCGCCGCCCCGGCCGGATCCGCCGTATCGGCCTCCCGTACCTGCTCCTGCTGCCCGCCCTGATCCTCGAACTCCTGGTCCACCTCGTGCCGATGGTCATCGGCATCGTGATGAGCTTCAAGGAGCTCACGCAGTTCTACATCCGGGACTGGGGCACCGCGCCCTGGTCCGGCCTCGGCAACTACAAGGTGTCGGTGGACTTCGACGCCCCCGTCGGCGAGGCGCTGCTGCACTCCTTCTTCGTCACCGTCGGTTTCACGCTGCTGTCGGTCGGCCTGTGCTGGCTGATCGGCACGGCGGCCGCGGTCTTCATGCAGGACACCTTCCGCGGCCGCGGCCTGCTGCGGGCGCTGTTCCTGGTGCCGTACGCCCTGCCGGTGTACGCGGCCGTCATCACCTGGGTGTTCATGTTCCAGCACGACAACGGCCTGGTGAACCACGTCCTGCACGACCAGCTGCACCTCACCGACAAGCCGTCCTTCTGGCTGATCGGCGACAACAGCTTCTACGCGCTGCTGACCGTGTCGGTATGGAAGGGCTGGCCGTTCGCCTTCCTGATCGTCATGGCGGGCCTGCAGAACATCCCGCGCGAGCTGTACGAGGCGGCAGCCCTGGACGGTGCCGGGATGTGGCAGCAGATCCGCCGCATCACGCTGCCGTCCCTGCGCCCGGTGAACCAGGTCCTGGTCCTGGTGCTGTTCCTGTGGACCTTCAACGACTTCAACACGCCGTACGTCCTGTTCGGCAAGGCAGCCCCCGAGGCCGCGGACCTCATCTCGGTCCACATCTACCAGGCGTCCTTCGTCACCTGGAACTTCGGCACCGGCTCGGCGATGTCCGTACTCCTGCTGCTCTTCCTGCTGGTGGTGACGGGCGTGTATCTGGCGCTGACCTCACGCGGACGGAGGGCGGCCGATGTCTGAGGCCCAGAGGCTCAAATCCCCGATGTCCGCGCCGAGTTCGTTCGTCTGGTCCCGGCGGATCTTCCTCACCCTGCTCACCGGCTTCGTCCTGGTGCCGGTGTACGTCATGGTCTCCAGCTCGCTGAAGCCCCTCGCCGATGTCACAGGCGAGTTCCGCTGGCTGCCCGGCGGTCTGACGATCCGCCCGTACATCGACATCTGGTCGACGGTCCCGCTGGCGCGCTACTTCGTGAACTCGCTGATCGTGGCGGGCTCGGCGACCCTCTGCTCGGTGGTGATCGCGGTGTTCGCCGCCTACGCGGTCAGCCGCTACGACTTCCGCGGCAAACGCGTCTTCACGGTCACCGTCCTGTCCACGCAGATGTTCCCGGGCATCCTCTTCCTGCTCCCGCTGTTCCTCCTCTACGTCAACATCGGCAACGCCACCGGCATCGCCCTGTTCGGTTCCCGCGGCGGCCTGATCCTCACGTACCTCACCTTCTCCCTGCCGTTCTCCATCTGGATGCTGATCGGGTACTTCGACTCGGTGCCGCGCGACCTGGACGAGGCGGCGCTGGTGGACGGCTGCGGACCGTTGGGCGCGCTGCTGCGGATCGTCGTGCCGGCCGCGGTCCCCGGGATCGTCGCCGTCGCCGTCTACGCCTTCATGACCGCCTGGGGTGAGGTGCTCTTCGCCTCCGTCATGACCAACGACACCACCCGCACGCTCGCCGTCGGCCTCCAGGGCTACTCCACCCTCAACGACGTCTACTGGAACCAGATCATGGCCGCCTCGCTGGTCGTCAGCGCGCCCGTGGTGGCCGGCTTCCTGCTGCTGCAGCGCTATCTCGTCGCCGGTCTTACGGCGGGAGCCGTCAAGTGAGCCGTCGGGAAACCAACTTCTCCGATTACGAAGGGACTTCCGTGTCCGACCGCATCGACCTCGCCGCCTTCCCGCCCGACTTCCTGTGGGGAACGGCCACAGCGGCGTACCAGATCGAGGGCGCCGTCGCGGAGGACGGCCGCTCCCCGTCGATCTGGGACACCTTCTCCCACACACCCGGCAAGGTCGCGGGCAACGACAACGGCGATGTCGCATGCGACCACTACCACCGCTGGCGCGAGGACATCGGCCTGATGCGTCAACTGAGCCTCGATCCACCGCGTGATAGTCGGCCTGTGGACAGAGGAATAGGAAGAGGTGCCTGCTGACCTGCGATGATGGGAGTTCCTACGCTTCC
>NZ_JBFBBE010000238.1:0-5836 GCF_040682555.1 Streptomyces sp. NPDC051172 | reverse complement strand
GGTGTGGTCGTGGCAGGTGCAGCGATGGAGATCGGAGACCATCTGGCAGGACCGGGTGCGCCGACTCGCCGCGGTCACGGGGTGCCCGCCGGCGGGGCCGATCAGTTCGGAGTTGAGGAGAGCGGTGGTCTGGGCCGGTGTGGCCATCGCCAGCCAGTAGTTGTTGATCGCGGCATGTGCCCGGGCCTTGATCTCGAAGACCGAATCGACCGGGTAGGCTGACAGCAGCAGGCAGTCCACCCCGAGGCGTTCGTACTCCGCGAACCGTTCCGGGAAGTTGACCTCGATGCAGAGGGCACAGCCGAACCTGAATCCGTTGACGGAAAAGACGCTCGGCCGGATGCCCGGGGTGTAGTAGCGCAGGACCTCGGTGTGCGAGCAGTAGCGTTTGTCATAGCGTCCTGTCACCTGCCCGTCGGCGTTGATGATGTACAGACTGTTGTGTGGGCGGTGCGGTGGAGTGAGCCGGTGGGCGCTTCCCAGCACCACCCACAGCTGCAACTCGGCCGCGAGCCCAGCCACTTGGCGGTGCTCCTCCTCGATCGCAGGCCAGTCCACCTGGTCCCAGTCGCTGATCTGCTCCTTGGCGTAGCCCGACAGGCAGCCTTCGGGGAACTGGATCAGCTGGGCGCCCGCTTCGGCGGCTTCGCGCATGAGCCGGCGGACCGTCAGGCCGTTGTGGCGGGCATTGTGACTGATCATTGTCTGGGCGATCGCGATGCGAAGCGAGGACGAGGCGGCCATGGACAGCAGCCTAGGCATGGCGGCGCCGCAATCCGCATCACGGGGTATCGCCTGGCGCATCTTCATCGGCGACGGGAACGATGACGGGCGACCTGGCATGCCTTCTCATCGACGAATGCGCTTGCTGGCCGCCCCGTCCTTGAACTGCAGGCCGCTGTCCCGGGGGTTGCGTACCCGGATGATCCTTACAGCGGCCTGACCGTTGCACTTCCGCTCACACCAGACCCCGGCCGTATGACCGGCCTGACAGTGCGGGAAGGCGACACGCGGAACGCCGCACGCCGGTATGGCCGTTGCCCCGACTCGGGCTTGATCACCGTGCGGCCCGGCAGAAGACGCGACGGGGCACCGTGTGTCGGTGCCTCGTCGCGCGGGGCTCGTCCACACACCACCGCCAAGCGGAAGGAGGGCCCGGCTGCACGTGGAAGCGGTCGTGTCTGGGCCTCCGGCTGTGCCACGGCGGGCGGTGCCTGAGGGGTGTGCAGACCGGCTTGTTCTCCAGTGATGGCTGACGGGACCAGCTGCTGGGCACGGTGAGTCCGGCGTTGGTCATGACCGCCGAGACCAGAGCGGACTCCGGCATCCACACAGGCAACGCCAGAAAATGGCGCAATCCGCCACCACTGGTGGGCGTGACCGTCCTCAACGCCGGTACTTCCTGCACTGCCCGCCGCCCGCCTTCATCTCTGGTCAAAGCCGCCTTCGGGGGAGAGCCGCCAGGAGCGGGCCGGCCCTGCGGACGCAAGCGGCCGAGGCGTCGATCGGCAGCCGACAACACATGCAGGTGGCGTGAACTGGCCCTGGAAAAGGCATAGTTGGGAGCGATCGGATGCGTCGTTGTCAGTGGCGGCCACCAGCATGGTGTGCGACAGGGGACGTGACGACCATCTGAGGGGGGACCGCATGCCATTCGTGCGGCCGTACATGCGCTCTGACGGGACACCGGTCCGCGGACATACCCGGTGGGCGCCGGGTGCGCGCCAGGAACTGACCATCTTCGCCTTCGCCGCGCTGGTCGTGCTCGGGTACGGCAACAGTGCGGACGCCGGGGACACATCCGGAACCCGCCCCCGGCCGCAGGTTTCCTACCCGGTCCGCTACGACGGTGCCGGTGCAGGCGAGCAGGGTCGTGCGGTGCCGAGCCCGACGGTGTCGTATCCGATCAGGTTCGACACTCCCACCACCCACAGGGCTGTGCCCACGCCGACGGTGTCGTACCCGGTCGACTTCTCGCGCATGGGAAGCGGACGGTGACCCGGCATCGGCCTTCCCGCAGGCCGCGTCGCAAGCAGCAGGACGACAGCCAGTTCGTCCTGGTGGCGGTGACCGCGGCAGGGGTGATCTTCCTCATGGTGGCGGTGGTCCACTGGCTGCTCGTGCACTGGTGGCTGCTGCTCGCGGCAGCTGTCGTCGCCGTACCGGCCGGCATCGTGTGGTGGCACCGGCGGGCGGAGCGCATGCGCTGGGAACAGGCCCGGGCTCGCGCTCTGCGTTACGGCCTGGCCCAGTTGGACGCCCTCTCCCACCGGCAGTTCGAGTTCGCCGTGCGGGACCTGATGCTCCGGGACGGCTGCACGGACGCGGTCCAGGTCGGCGGGCAGGGAGACCTGGGCGCGGACGTGAAGGCGACCGACCCGCTGGGGCGCCGGTGGGTGATCCAGTGCAAACACCGGTGTGGCGGCGAACGGGGTGCCGCCGTGGGCACCCCCGACCTGCAGGTCCTCAACGGCACGGGCCGCCCGGTCCACCGGGCCGACGTGGTGGTGATGTTGACCAACGGCAGGATCACCCAGCCCGGCCGCACCTTCGCCCGCCAGCAGCGCCTCCACCTCGTCGACCGCCAACTGCTGGGAACCTGGGCGTCCCAGGGCCGACCCCTGTGGGAACTGCTGCACGCGCTTCCCGCGCCCCGCAGGCCGTCCTCCCTCTCCTGAGCGGATCTGCTGAAGGGCCGCCACCGCAGGCCCGGCAGCGAGCAAACCCTTCTGTATGGCACCGAGTTGGGTAGATCACCAGTTTCCGGGCGAGGTGTCCGAGCCCTGGTGCAGGATGAGGGCACTGGGCTCCGTCTCTGTGCGGAAAGCCAGGACCGAGATGGGATCTGCTGCGTCGATTGGGGGCGTTCGTGTTCCAGCGCCATCTTCACCGTCACGATGACGTCGATCTGGTGATGTCCGCGCTGGGGAATGATCCTCAGTGCCTGCCGGTCCTGATCTCATGGGGTGCGGCGCTGCGGCGGGACGTTGCTTCGGCGCTGCGGGAGGTCATCGCGACCAGAGCGTGGCAGAGCGACTCCCGTGTCCGCAGTGCCGCGGTGAACTGGCGTGAGGAACCCCGCTTCCAGGTCTTCCTCGACCACGGGCTCGAAAAGCGCCGCAACCGCGGCCCCAAATACGAGCACCTGGACATCGCTCTGCTGACGTTCCCCGAAACCCGCGCCGCTCTCTACCGGGTGAACGCGGCGGAGTGCCCGCAGCACTGCCGCACCCAGACCGGCACCTTTGCCGAGGACCGTCATGCGGATGACTACCGCGAGGCACTGTTCGGCTGGTACGCCGCCATCCAGCACGCGCACGCCTGCGTCGTGAGGGCAGCGCGCTGGTTCGCGGACGCGCAACCATCCGACTCCCGCCGGCCTGAGACCTTCACCGACTGGATGAGCGGAACACGGCACCGCCACAGCAGCGGGACCGCACGGGAGACGGGCCCGGCCGCCCAGCGTGCGGTGCAGGAAATCATCCTGATGATGCATGCCTGGAGCCCGCACACCTTCGAAGCCATCGACGTGGCCTTCCAGAGGGCGGAGGGACAAGACGCATCCCACGCCTGGGGCGGCAGCTTCGAGCCCGCCGGACGGCCCGAAGCCCAGGCGGCCGCGGAAGCACTCGCGAGCGTCCTGACCCCACAAGAACGCCAGCAGGTCCGGGACGTCATCGACGGGATCGAGGCCGACGACGAGGACCGCGACGCGGACCTCGCGAAGGACAGCACACTGACCTCCGCCAGCGACCGCCACCGCACCTACAGCGCCGAATCCGGCGAGCGAGAGGACTGCGCCACGGCCCGGGCCCGCGTGTACGAGGAGGCCTCCCAGCCCTGGAGTGAAGGCGTCGACCGCACGGCCGATGCCGCCCGCCTCGCCCGGTTCCTGCTCGGACCCCGTACCGACCGGATCCGCACCGTCCTTGCGGTGTCCCGGGCAGCCGTGGCACGGGACACCGCCGAGAGTGCACCGCAGGTCTGGCACGACAACGCCCAAACCCTTCAGGAAGCTCGCGAGGCCGCAGGACTCGATCTCCACGACGCCGCCGGCCACCTGGGCATCAAGTCCGCCACGCTCGAGCGCTTCGAACAGGCAGCGGGCAAGCTCCCCGGACGCCCGGTCTCCCTCGGCTATCTCCAACTCCTCACCCTGACCTGCACCCAGGCGGGCCGCACCGCTCCCGCCTGCATCTCGCAGGCCGTCTCCGAGCCGGTGATCTCACTGCCGACCACCCTGTAAGACACCACCGTGCCCCACCCCTGGCTGGGCACTTCGCAGCAGACCGGCTGTACCGCAGACCCAGGTGCACCGGCACCCGAACCGACCAGCGGAGGTCTTCCGTGAAACGCGAGCGCGCCACCACGCTCCTGAAGGACCTGCTCGACCGGCTGGAGGCGGGAGGCTGGCCGCTGGACCTCGTCGACGAGATCCTCGTCTTCGGCTCCTACGCACGCGGTGCACTGAACCCCTCGGACGTCGACCTGGTTGTGGAGCATCGCAGGGACGACCGTCTCGTCTCCGAGTTTGTCCGCGCCCTGTCCTACGGCCGTGACCCTTCCGCCTCGATGAAGCGCGCCTTGAAGGGCAACAGTCGTGGCCTGCAGATCCACTTCGGTGAACGCAAGACCCTCGAAGCGGAAGGGTTCGAGCTGACCTTGCTGTGGACACGGGGCGAACCCGTCGATGCTGCCCGCACCCGGCTCGCCGCCATCACCCCCGACCCCGAGGCAGGCCGGGCCCCACGCGACCACATGATCGAAGCCTTCGACGGCATCGACCGCTGGGTCCCGCGCCCGGTCCGCATCGATCTCACCGACCTCGTTGACCGCAAGGCCGCCACCATCCGCCAACTCCAGCTCCCCGACGCCGAACCCGCCCATCCCGCAGCCCTCGAAGCCCTCACCCGCTGGAGCGAGACCAGCCCGCTGCGCCGCGCCGCGGCAGCCGTCCTCACCCACCTCGAAGCCACCTCCCGCCCCCTCGACTCCGTCTACCTGCACGGGGAACCGGTCATCGGCAGCCGCTACAGCGGCACCACCTGGCAGACCGGCATCGGATTCGGCTGGAGCCACCACCGCAGCATCTCCCACCACCTGCAGGAGGGCACCGACTGGTTCGAAATCGTCCGCCCCACTCGGACCCAACCCCTGCACACCCTCCACATCACCGCCCAGGACCGTTCCGCCCTACCCCGCCCGTGACGGACCGCCCATGCCCGGGTGAGCCCCCGTCGGCCAGCGTTGTCGTCCGGCAGACCGGACGACAACGCTCGCGCCAGATGCCCTGGGCGGCACCGTATTGACGAACGCCTCACCATCGGATGCACACCACGCTCCTGGCGCACGCGGTTACGGATCTCTTCAGGCAGACGTGTCGATGTAGGCGGCCAGCCGTTGCTGCCAGACGGCGTCCCCTTCAGGCAGGACAGCGCGGCAGATCTGCTTGAGGGTGCCGTCGTCGCGCCAGCGAAGGAAGCGGCGCCGGCAGGCATGGAAGGGACCCAGGGCTGGGGGAAGCCGTGTCCACGCCTGTCCGGTGCAGGCAATGTGGACGATGGCTTCCAGGATCTGCCGTTCGCTGCGGGGACGGCCCCCGGTATGCGACCGCGCGGGCAGCAGCCCGGACAGCGTCTGCCAGGCGACATCGCTGATCCGCGGCCGCCACACCGGCATCCCACCGGTCAGAGACAGCAGTTCATCGACCAGACGCCGCTGCTTTGGCAACAACAGTGAGTGACTCCGTCGGGAATCTTGAGGCCCGGGGTCATTTGCCTTGGCGCCACCACAGGGGTCGGGGCAGGCCGCGTGCGTCGAGGTACTGCTGGAACGC
>NZ_JBFBBE010000237.1:0-5841 GCF_040682555.1 Streptomyces sp. NPDC051172 | reverse complement strand
GGGCCACACGCCGTTCACGGCAGTCAGACCGTCCGGAACGCCAGCACCACGTTGTGCCCACCAAACCCAAAGGAGTCATTGAGGGCCGCAATACGGCCCTCAACGGGCAGCTTCCGGGCCTCGCCACGGACGATGTCCGCAGCCGCCTCCGCCTCAGGGTCGAGGTTCTCGACATTGATGGTCGGCGGAGCAACCCGGTGGTACAGCGCCAGGATCGTGGCGACGGACTCGACCCCGCCCGCACCACCCAGCAGATGACCCGTCATCGACTTGGTGGCCGAGACCGCCATGTGGTCGGCATCGTCGCCGAACACCTTCCGCAGCGCCTTCAGCTCGGCCACGTCACCGGCAGGCGTCGAGGTGGCGTGCGCGTTGACGTGCACGATCTCCGCCGGGTCCAGGTCGGTGCGCTCCAGCAGGTTCTGCAGGGCGTGCGAGATGCCGCGGCCCTCGGGCTCCGGCTGCACGATGTCGTGGCTGTCGGCGGAGATGCCCTGGCCGACCGCCTCCGCGTACACGCGGGCACCGCGCTTGGCGGCGTGCTCGGCGGACTCCAGGACGAGGACGCCGGCGCCCTCGCCGAGGACGAAGCCGTCACGGGCGACGTCGTAGGGCCGCGAGGCGCCCTGCGGGTCGTCGTTGTTCTTGGACATCGCCATCATGTTGCCGAACGCGGCGATCGGGAGCGGGTGGATGGCCGCCTCCGTGCCACCCGCGACGACGACGTCGGCGCGGCCGGTACGGATCATCTCGATGGCGTAGCCGATGGCCTCGGCGCCCGACGCGCAGGCGGAGACCGGGGTGTGCACGCCCGCACGGGCGCCCACGAGGAGACCCACGTTGGCGGAGGGGCTGTTCGGCATCAGCATGGGGACGGTGTGCGGGGAGACGCGGCGTACGCCCTTCTCCTTCAGCACGTCGTACTGGTCGAGCAGGGTCGTCACACCGCCGATGCCGGAGGCGATGACGGCACCGAGACGGTCCGGGTCGATGCTCGCATCGTCACCGGCCTTCTCGGTGAAACCGGCGTCCGCCCAGGCCTCCTTGGCCGCGATCAGCGCGAACTGCGCCGAGCGGTCCAGGCGGCGGGCCTGCGGCCGGGGGATGACCTCGGTGGGCTCCACGGCGATCGGTGCGGCGATACGGACCGCCTGCTCGGCGGCCCACTCCTGCTCCAGGGGCTTCACGCCGGACTTGCCGGCGATCAGGCCCTCCCAGGTAGAGGCTGCGTCGCCACCCAGCGGTGTGGTTGCGCCGATACCGGTGACGACCACGGTGCGATTGGTCGGGCTCACGGGAATTCTTTCTCCAACGGATCGGGATTCAGCGGCGCCACCGCCGGGTGGCGGGGCA
The DNA here is from genome assembly GCF_040682555.1 of Streptomyces sp. NPDC051172. Lineage (NCBI taxonomy): Bacteria > Bacillati > Actinomycetota > Actinomycetes > Kitasatosporales > Streptomycetaceae > Streptomyces > Streptomyces sp. NPDC051172. The sequence continues at coordinate 4,488 of NZ_JBFBBE010000237.1, read as the reverse complement.
ATGCAGCCGGGCCTAGAAGGCTCAGGCCTGGTGCTTGAGGATGTAGTCGGTCGCGTCGCCGACCGTCTTGAGGTTCTTGACGTCCTCGTCCGGGATCTTGACGTCGAAGCGCTCTTCGGCGGCGACGACGACCTCGACCATGGACAGCGAGTCGACGTCCAGGTCGTCGGTGAAGGACTTGTCCAGCTGGACGTCCTCAACCGGGATGCCGGCGATCTCGTTCACGATGTCGGCGAGACCGGCGACGATCTCTTCCTGAGTGGCGGCCATGTCAGGCGCTCCTTCGTAGTAATCCAGAGGGTGTGGCGCCCGCCGCGTCAGCGGCAGGTGTTGCAGTGCTTTCCGCACCGGATCCGATGATGATCCGGCACGAAGTGCCTAGGGGAGGGTAACGACCGTCGCGGCGTACACGAGACCCGCCCCGAAGCCGATGACGAGCGCGGTGTCGCCGCTCTTCGCCTCACCGGTCGCCAGAAGCCGCTCCATGGCGAGCGGAATCGAGGCGGCCGAGGTGTTGCCGGTGGTGCGTACGTCACGCGCGACCGTGACGTGCTCCGGCAGTTTCAGCGTCTTCACCATCGAGTCGATGATCCGCTCGTTGGCCTGGTGGGGAATGAAGACGTCCAGGTCGTCCGGGGTGATCCCGGCCGCGTCCAGCGCCTGCTGGGCGACCTTCGCCATCTCGAACACGGCCCAGCGGAACACCGCCTGGCCCTCCTGCGTGATCGCAGGGAACTTGTCCGTGGAGCTGTCGTACTCGTTCCACGCCACGGTCTGCTTGATGGTCTCGGACTTGTCGCCCTCCGAGCCCCACACGGTCGGGCCGATCGCCGGCTCCGTGGAGGGGCCGACCACGACCGCGCCCGCACCGTCGCCGAACAGGAAGGCCGTCGCACGGTCCTCCAGGTCGGTGAGGTCGGACAGCCGCTCCACGCCGATGACCAGGACGTACTCCGCGGAGCCCTCGACGATCATGCCCTTGGCGAGGGTGAGCCCGTAGCCGAAGCCCGCGCAGCCCGCCGAGATGTCGAAGGCGGCGGCCTTGTTCGTGCCGAGCTTGTCGGCGATCTCCGTGGCCACGGCGGGGGTCTGCTTGAAGTGCGACACGGTGGAGACGATCACGCCGCCGATCTGCTCGGCGGAGATCCCGGCGTCGGCGATCGCCTTGCCGGACGCCTCGATCGACATCGCGGCGACGGTCTCCTCGGCGGAGGCCCAGTGCCGGGTCTCGATGCCGGAGCGCGAACGGATCCACTCGTCGGACGAGTCGATCGTCTCGAGGATCACCTCGTTGGGCACCACCCGGGTCGGGCGGTAGCCGCCCACACCGAGGATGCGCGCGTACGGGGCGCCCTTGCTGGGCTTGATCTTCGACATGTTCGTACGGCTCCTTGATGTCAGGCGTTGGCGTGCTCGGCGATGAGCTCGCGGGCCGCGTCGAGGTCGTCGGGGGTCTTGAGCGCGAGCGTCTTCACGCCCGGCAGCGCGCGCTTGGCGAGGCCGACCAGCGTGCCGCCGGGGGAGACCTCGATGAGGGCGGTCGCGCCGAGCTCCTTGAAGGTCTCCATGCACAGGTCCCAGCGGACCGGGTTGGCGACCTGGCCGACCAGGCGCTCCAGCACCTCGGCGCCGGTCGCGACCGTCCGCCCGTCCTTGTTGGACACGTACGTGAACTTCGGGTCGGCGGGGGCCAGTTCGGCGGCGGCCTTCGCCAGCGCGTCGACTGCGGGCGCCATGTGGTGCGTGTGGAACGCGCCGGCGACCTTCAGCGGGACGACCTTGCGGACGCCCTCGGGCTTGTCCTCGTTCAGCACGGCGAGCTGCTCCAGGGTGCCCGCGGCGACGATCTGGCCCGCGCCGTTCACGTTCGCCGGGGTCAGGCCCAGCTTCTCCAGGTGCGCGACGGAGACCTCGGGGTCGCCGCCGAGCAGCGCCGACATCCCGGTCTCGGTGACCGCGGCGGCGTCGGCCATGGCCAGACCCCGCTTGCGTACGAGGGCGAGCGCGGAGGTGTCGTCGAGGACGCTCGCGAAGGCGGCGGCGGTGATCTCGCCGACGCTGTGGCCCGCGACGGCGCCCGGCGTGCTGGCACCGAGTGCCGCGCCGGACAGGATGCCGGCCGCGACCAGCAGCGGCTGGGCCACGGCGGTGTCGCGGATCTCCTCCGCGTCGGCCTTCGTGCCGTAGTGGGCGAGGTCCAGTCCGATGGCGTCCGACCAGGCGGCGACGCGGTCAGCGGCACCGGGCAGTTCGAGCCAGGGGGTCAGGAAGCCGGGCGTCTGGGCGCCCTGGCCGGGAGCGACGAGTACGAGCACTCTCACACTCTCTCTTGTGGACGGCCAAGGCCGCCCGTGGGGACAGGGACGAAGAACACGAGGGGGTTTTGTGGACCCCCGACAAAAGACTAGGCGGGGAGATCCCCGTCGGCCAGACGCCCCAGGATCAGCGCGATCCGCAGCGTGAAGGCGGAGCGTACATCGGAAGGCGACCAACCGGTGACGTCAGTCACACGTCGGAGCCGGTAGCGCACGGTGTTCGGGTGAACGAAGAGCATCCGGGCCGCGCCTTCCAGACTGCTCGCCTGCTCCAGATAGACGGAGAGCGTCTCCAGAAGCGCCGAGCCGGCCTCCTCCAGCGGTCTGTAGATCTCCTCCACCAACTGCTCGCGCGCGCTCGGGTCACCGGCGATCGCGCGCTCCGGCAGCAGATCGTCCGCCAGTACCGGCCGCGGGGCGTCCTGCCAGGCGGAACACGCTTTGAGGCCGGCGGCAGCTGCCTGCGCGGACCGGGTGGCGGCGAGCAGATCGGCCACCACGGGCCCGGCCACCACGGGCCCGGCCGCATACGGCCCGATCAGCGACTTGGCCACCGCGATGGGGTTGTCGCTGCCACCGGCGATGACCACGAGCCGGTCCCCGAGCACCCCGGTGAGCACCTGCAGCTTGGCGTGCCGGGCGGCCCGCCGGATCGCCTCCACCGTCAACTCGGAGTCCCCGTCCGGAGCGGTCCCGAGGACGACACACACATGCTCGGGGGCGTTCCACCCCAGGGCGGCGGCCCGGCTGACGGCGCCCTCGTCGGCCTCCCCGCTGAGCACCGCATTGACGACGAGGGACTCCAGGCGCGCGTCCCAGGCACCGCGTGCCTCGGCGGCCTGGGCATACACCTGCGCGGTGGCGAAGGCGATCTCCCGGGCGTACACGAGCAGCGCCTCGCGCAGCACGCTCTCGTCACCGGGTGCCGCCACCTCGTCGATCGCGGACTCCATGACCTCGATGGTGGTGCGCACCATCTCCACGGTCTGCCGCAGCGTGATCGCCCTGGTCAGCTCGCGGGGCGCGGTCCCGAACACATCCGTCGAGATGGCCTGCGGGGCGTCGGGGTGCCGGAACCACTCGGTGAAGGCGGCGATACCGGCCTGGGCGACCAACCCGATCCAGGAACGGTTCTCCGGGGGCATCGCCCGGTACCACGGCAGCGTCTCGCCCATGCGCGCGATGGCCTGCTGGGCGAGAGAGCCGGAGGACTTCTCCAGTCGCTTCAGGGTCGCTGCATGCGAGTGGACGCCGGGCGCGGCTTCGGGCTTGCTTGTTTCGGGTTCGGGTTCGGGCACGGGGACAAGACTGCCTCATCCGGACGGGAGCGTGCGTCGCCGGGTGCGGGCTCAGGGCTACCGTGGAGTTCGTGATGGACGTACGGCGCGCTGCGGAGCGCTACCCAGGGGGCGACCCGGCAGCCGGCATCGAGTCGTGGCACGCCTTCTCCTTCGGCCCGCACTACGACCCCGACAACCTCCGCTTCGGCGCGGTGATCGCCTGCAACGAGGAGCGCCTCGCGCCCGGTGCCGGCTTCGACGAACACCCGCACAGCCACACCGAGATCGTGACGTGGGTGGTCGAGGGCGAACTGACCCACCGTGACTCGTTCGGCCACGAGACGACGGTCCGGCCCGGCGACGTCCAGCGGCTGAGCTCGGCCGCGGGCGTACGACACGTGGAGCGCAACGACGGCGACGGCCCCCTGATCTTCGTCCAGATGTGGCTGGCCCCCCGCGACCCCGGCGGCGACCCCGCATACGAGATCGTCCACGGCATCGCGGACTCGACCCCGTACGCGGTCCCGGAGGCGGGCGCGATGCTCCATGTACGGCGCCTGGGGGCGGGGGAGCGGACGGCGGTGCCGGACGGGCGATACGTCTACCTCCACGTCGTACGTGGTGAAGTGCGGCTGGACGGCGAGGAGTTGGGGCCGGGTGATGCGGCCCGCGTCACGGACGCCAAGGATCTGGAGGCACTGGCCGCGACGGACGCGGAGCTGCTGATCTGGGCACTTGAGAACGAGGCGGAACGATGGTGACCGCGCGCCCGGGGGTTCGCCCCCGCCGCCCCTACCCTTCCCGTCCCTGGGGGCTGCGCCCCCAGACCCCCGCTTTAGGCCTGAACGGCCTCGTCCTCGAACTCCCCCACTCTCGGCTTCGCTCGAGCGGGG
>NZ_JBFBBE010000236.1:0-5867 GCF_040682555.1 Streptomyces sp. NPDC051172 | reverse complement strand
ACCGTCAAGGAGACCGTCTTCGTCCTGGACGCCCTGGAGATGGCGATCTGGCAACGCGACCGCGACCAACAACCCATCCAGCCAGGCGAGTTGATTCACCACTCGGATGCCGGGTCGCAGTACACGTCGTTCAGGCTCGCCGAGCATCTGGACGCCGCCGGCATAGCCGCGTCCATCGGCTCGGTCGGCGACGCCTACGACGCCCTGATGGAATCGGCGATCGGCCTGTACAAAACCGAGTTGATCAAACCCCAGCGGCCCTGGAAGACGCTCGCCCAGGTCGAGCTGGCCACCGCCGAATGGGTCGACTGGTACAACCACCGCCGACTCCACGGTGAGATAGGCCATATCCCGCCCGTCGAGTACGAAGCCAACTACTACACGGAACTCACGAAACCCCAGGTCACAACCACAATCTGAGATCTCTACCGAACCCGGGGCGGTTCAATGATGTCGTTCCAGGCATGCATGAACGCAGCCCACAACGCGGGCCTGAGGGTGGATGGGCTGCCAGGGCCAGCGTCTTGGTGGTGGCTGCGCTGGGCTGGACTCCAGCAGCGCGCCGCCTGTATGCCCTGAGGGAGACGACCCTGGTGCTGTAAGGCGGCCTATCTGTCAGGGCCGCCTTCGACCCCGATTTCCTCCCCCACTCGCCATTCGACCGGAGCCCAGACGATCACCTCGCCGCCGCGTGCAGCGCTCGGGACGAGACCCGGGCGTCAAATCATGTGACAGCAAACTGCACTCTCTGCATGGCTCCTACTCGACCCCGTAGCCGCAGGGCGCCGGGCGTATCGACAGATCTTTCTCGCACCGACGCCGCGACCTTGCCGCCCCGGTCCTTACTGAGCGTTTGGTCCGGTGATTCGTGTTTGGTCCCGGGTCAGGTTCCGTGCCAGTTCAGGGTGGCTTCGCCGGTGAGTCTGCGGGCCATGAGGTCGGTCATCGCGATGTGGATCATGGCTTCGGAGCGGTGCGGGTGGCGTTCGTAGTCGCGGGCGAGGCGGCGGTGGTGCATGAGCCAGCCGATGCTGCGTTCGATGGTCCAGCGTCGCGGGATCACCTGGAACCCCTTGACGCCGGGCGGGCGTTGGACGGGGTGGACGTCGATGCCGAGGCGGGCGCCGTGATCGATGGCGGTGGTGCGGTAGCCGGCATCGACCCAGGCTTTGCGGATGTGGGGGTGGGCGGCGGCGATGCGGGACAGCAGGGTCAGCCGGCTGCGGTGTCGCAGACGCTGGCGGCGGTGACCAGCACGGTCAGCAGCAGGCCGAGGGTGTCGCAGCCGAGGTGGCGCTTGCGCCCGATGATTCGTTTGCCGGCGTCCGTGCCCTGATCCGCGAGATGCACGTTGGCGGAGGTCTTGATGGTCTGGGAGTCCAGCACGCAGGCCGAGGGCTCGGCGTCACGGCCCTCGGCCTCGCGGACCAGGCGCCGCAGCAGGCCGGTGAGCTGCTCGGACACGCCGTCCTGCTGCCACTTGGCGAAGTACCCGTACACCGTGGCCCACGGGGCGAAGTCGTGCGGGAGGTGGCGCCAGGGGATGCCGGTGCGGTCCACGTACAGGACGGCGTTCATGATCTGGCGCAGGTCGTGCTCGGGCGGTCGGCCGATGTCCGGCGCCCGGGCGCGGCGGCGGTCCCGCCAGGCCGCCAAGATGGGCTCGATGAGTTCCCAGCGCGCGTCCGACAGGTCGCTGGGATAAGGGCTGTGCGCAGTCATGTTTGTGAAGTAGCCGACCGCAGTCGGCCCCGTCAGAGGTCAAAAGGTGGCGCTCGGGGGCGTGTTGGGAGCAGACAGGAGCAGTCGCAACGAAACGATCCCCAGGCGCCGCGGACGCGTCGGCTGCCCCATGAAGCCCAACCGCCCCGGTGTTGCAGGACTCCGGGAACGACATCAACTCGACCGAGACAGGACGAGACGCTCAGTTAGACCTGACGAGTCGGCAGGACGATGATCTGCCGCAGGTTGACGTGCCGGGGCCGGCTGGCGACGTAGGCGACGACGTCCGCGACGTCGTCGGCGCTCAGCCCGCCGAGCGCGTCGAAGAACTCGCCGAGCTGCCCTGTGCGGCCGAGCGCCGGGTTGTCGATGTGGTCGCCGAGCTCGGTGTCGGTGAGTCCGGGCTCGATGTTGGTGACGCGGACGTCGCGCGGGCCGAGCTCGCTGCGCAGACTTGCCGACAGGTGGGTGAGCGCGGCCTTGGTGCCCCGTACACGGCGTAGTTCGGGAAGGTCACGTGCGCGCCGATCGACGTCAATGTCAGGGCCCGCTGCGTGACGAGGAACGGGACCATCGTGTTGACGGCGAAGACGCCGAGGAACGCCTCGGGGGTGACCGCCTCGATGGGACCGGTGCCGACGGTCCCGGCATTGTTGACGAGGATGTCCAGCGGGCGGCCGTCGAGCCCGGCGTCCAGGCCGGCGAACAGGTCGTCCACGGCGGCGGCCGCGCCGGAAGCGGGTCGGAACATCGCCCGGACCGCGAACGCTTCGCCGCCGTCCGCCTGGATCGCCGCAACCGTCGCTTTGGCTGCGCCCTCGTCGCTGCCGTAGTGGACGGCGACCGTGGCGCCGTCGGCGGCGAGGCGGAGCGCCGTGGCGCGGCCGACGCCCCGGGACGCACCGGTCACGAGGGCCGTCTTTCCTGCGAGCTGCGTCATGGCGCTGCTCCTTTCCTGGTCGTCGTCCTGGTCGTCGTTCTTCCGGCCGTAGGGCAGGTGGGGGATCTCGGGCGCCGAAGGAGCGTTCGCGCTGCTGTACTGGGTGCGCCGCTTGCTCATTCGCTGGGAGATCCGCGGTGGCATCCACCGGGGCTTTCCTCACCCTGGGGTGCGCCTTTATCTGCTGACGACGGCGGCGCACCACACTTCATCAGGAGCCTTCAGTGCCTGTGGACGCCGTCCCGGTCGCTTGATCCGGTCAGAACTGGATTTCGTCCGACGGCGTCCAGCTGATCGTGTGGTTGACGATCGGTCGGACGAACGTCGCGCCGGCCGCCTCCAACTCTTCGGCCGCGAGGACGACCATCTCTTTGAGGTGGCCCATCTGCTGCGCGTGTTCCTCGGTGTCCCAGATGCTGACGTTCACCATCGAACCCTGCGGCGAGATGGCCGCGTAGTAGTGGATGAGCCCCGGCAACTGCTGGATGGCCGGGGTCAGATACTTCGAGGACCTCTTGTTTGCGGCGTCGACCTCGGCGAACCGGGCCGGGTCGAAGGTGGCGAGCGATATCCGGACGGACGTGGTCGCAGGCAGCTGCTCGGTCATGGTGAGTCCCCTCTGGATGAATTACGTTTCGATGCCATATCATAATGTAATGACTGATCCACACGTCAAGGCCGGCCGTCCGCGCAACCCCGATCTGGACCGGGCGCTCCTGGCCGCCGGCGCCCGCCAGCTCGGCGAACTCGGCTACGCCCGCATGTCATTGGATTCCGTGGCGACCGCCGCAGGCACCACCGTGCCCAGCCTCCGGCGCCGATACCGCACCAAGGCCGAGTTGGTCGCCGCGGTGATCGGTTCACTGCGGGTCGAGGAGCCGCCCTGTGCCGCTCCGACCCCACGTGCCCATGTCCTGGCGATCCTGGAGAACTTCCACAGCAACCTGCGGGCCGTCCCTGCGATGTCGATCCTCGGCTCGCTGCTCGCCGAGGAGGAACGGCACCCCGAACTGCTCGAACTGTTCAAGCAGCGCATCGTCGAGTCACGACGGACGCTGCTGCGGCAGGCGTTGGCAGCCGGCAGTCTGCCCGACTCCGCCGATCTCGACGCGATCGCCAGCATGCTGATCGGCTCCTTCTACGGCCGCTACGTCACCGCCGACGGGATTCCCGACGACTGGCCGGAACGGGTGCTGAGCGTGGTGTGGCCACCCGACGCCGGTCCGGGTGCAGGCTGACGCGGCCCGCAGGCGCTCGAGGCGAGGCAGGGCAGTCGCGTCGATGGCACATCCCGGGCGGTGGTTGATCACTGCTTGGTCAGCGAGTCCAGGAGTTCACGGCCGTGCGGCCACGAGCCGAGGCCGCTGGCGGAGTTGAGGTGTCCGCACGCGCCCGCGAGGTGCCATCGTGCTTCCCACCGTGCCCCGAAGCCTCGGGCGTGAAGTACGGGTCGTCTGCGCTGCCCACCACCGGGCCGGGCACAGCAACGGCTGTGCCGACACGTCGGTGAACGTTGCGGCCGCCTGGCGAGGAAACGTCGGCCCGTGCGAATCGGGCGGTGCGACCAGGAACCCGCCGCCTGTCGGACTTGATGGGTTCTCGGACAGCCAGGTGGACGCCGCCCACCAGCCCAGGCTGTGCGCCACCAGCACAACATGGCCGTCCTGCCGGAAAGCGCCGTCGTACGCGTCCTGGACCGCGTCGACCCAGCCGTCCAGGTCGGGGGCGGACCACGAGGCAGGAGAGATCCTCACCGCTGAGGTGCCCCACTGTCGCTCCCAAGGTCTGCCAGTGCTGTCCGTCCGAGCCGTCGATGCCCGGGACGATGACGTACACGTCCACTGCCCACCACCGTTTCACTCGTCGCTCCCTACGATCACGGGAGCACCTGACGCAGATTCTGTTGGATGCATCAGGGCAGCGGCAGTGGCGCAAGTGATCTAAAAGAAAGTGGTGCGGACAACAATGGAATCACTCGACCGGACAGACCAAGAAATCCTCGCCCTGCTCCAGGCCGACGGCCGTCTGACCGGCGCGGAGGTAGGGCGCCGCGTCGGACTCTCGCAACCCGCGGCCAGCGCACGCATCCAGCGGCTGGAGAAGAATGGCGTCATCATCGGCTACCGAGCGTGGTCGACCCGGCAGCCCTCGGGCTGAACATTCACGCGGTCATCCGGCTGCGCACCACGCATGCCCAGCTCTCACGCGCCCTGGACTTCGCCTCCCGGACCCCCGAAATCGCCTCCACCCTCAGAGTCACCGGGGAAGACTGCCTCATCTTCGACGCCTACTGCCCGCAGGCCGGACGACTCGAGGAAGTTGTCGACGCACTTGCCCGCTACGGCCCCGTCACCACATCCCTCGTGCTCCGCGCCTACCCCCCAAAGCCACTGACCGACGCCACGTAATGGCCCTGCTCTCGTATAGCTATGACGCACGGATATGTAGCTCTCTGTAACGCTCAAGGGCAAGTTCTCCTGACGGGGGTAGCAGTGTTTTCTGGCTTGACCGACCAGTTCGAAGCTTCTTTCACATTCAGGGCCGGGTGGTGTCGTCTTGCGCTGCGCTTGGGCGAAGAAACCGCGGTCTATCGGGCGACATCCATCGAGGACGACTTCTTCTCCGACCTCGTCGAGGCCGTGGCACACATCGCCTCGGGTGCGGCTCTTGCGTCGGTCCTGTGGGGTGACGAACCGGGAGGGGTCTTCCTCGACTTCGCCAGGTCGGGGCCCGACCACGCCTCCATCGCCGTGCACCAGCTCGGCCTCCCCGATTGGCTCACGCCCGCTGACCCGCCCTGGATGCCAGTCCGCGGGGACGCCCTGATGGCGGCTCGGATTCCGGCACTGACGTTCCTGGCCACGTTCACGGAAGCCTTTGCAGCCGTCCAGGAATCGGCACCTGAAGGGCGAATTCCGGGCTGGGGTGGAGGCTTTCCTGCTGTGGCATTTGCCACCCTGTGTCATGAATTGGAAAGCCGCCGCCCCCTTAACTGATCTTGAGGTCGCTGTGGATGAGGCCAGCAATATCGGGCACATGTCCTCATCCGGCGACGACGAGGTTGTGTCGGCGTGCGATGCCGAGCATGGCGTGATGTACGCCGTCACCTTTGAGCCTCGATCCACCGCGTGATAGTCGGCCTGTGGACAGAGGAATAGGAAGAGGTGCCTGCTGACCTGCGATGATGGGAGTTCCTACGCTTCCA
>NZ_JBFBBE010000235.1:0-6160 GCF_040682555.1 Streptomyces sp. NPDC051172 | reverse complement strand
TGATCCACAAGACCGGCCCCGCCACCTACGCCCTCGCCTGCTGACCCGACACGCTCGACACCGACCAGAAGATCCTTAACTTCCCGGCCTTGGGTGTTGACCCGGCCCGTCACCGACACGGCACCCGGCGCGCTCGCCCTCGGCACACTGCACCGCGACGCCGATGACCCGGCCGCGTTCCTCGGCCAGTTGGGCGCGCTGTACGCGGCGGGGCTGCGCCTGCCGTTACCGTCGGGCCGCGTCATCGATCTGCCCGCGCCGCGCTGGCGGCATGTCCGGCACTGGTGGACGGACGGACGGGCGGCAACGACCACCCCCGCCGCCGAGCCGGAGGAGCAGATCGCCGCGCCGCAGGAGACCTCCGTCACCGCCCGTCTGTGCCATCACATCGCCGCCGTCACGGGGCATGCGCCGGGCCGTGTCACCCCCGCCACCGCCCTGGCCGACCTCGGCCTGGACTCCTTGATGGCCGTCCGTGTCCAAACCGCCCTGGAGCGCGAGTTCGGCGTCGAACTGCAGCTGCGCGATCTGCTCGGCACCCCCACGGTCGAGCAACTCGCCGAGCGCATCCGGCAAACGCTCCCGGCCGGGGACGGCTCGCCGCTGCGTACTCTGCGGGCCGGCGGCTCGCATCCGCCGCTGTTCCTCGTCCACGCCGCCGGCGGCACCACCGACGTCTACCGGACACTGGCGCAGCGGCTCGGAAACGACCGGCCGGTGTACGGGCTGGAGCGGATCGAAGAGGCCACTACGGTGACCGAGAAGGCGAGCCGCTACGCCGAGATCATCACCTCCGCTCACCCCAACGGGCCCTGTGTGCTGGGAGGTTGGTCCTTCGGCGGCTTCGTCGCGCAGGAGACCGCACGGCAGCTCACCGCCGCCCGGCGGGAGGTGGAGCTGGTGGTGCTCATCGACTCCGTACGGCCCCTGCCGCTCCCCGGGCTGGCGCGGGACGACCGGATCCGCGCGCACTTCACGGGCTTCGCCCGGCACGTCGCCGACACCTACGGGGTCGGGCTGGAGCTGCCGTACGACGAACTGGTGGCGATGGACGACGACGGCGCGCGCATCCACGCAGTGCTGGGGGCGCTGCGCGAGGCCGCCGAGGTGCCGGCCGCCGTCCTGGAGCACCAGCGCTCCTCCTACCTGGACCTGAGGATCGGCGAGGCCCACCGGCCGGGACACTACGACGGGCGCGTCGTCCTGTACCGGGCCACCGAGCGCGCTCCGCACACCGTGCGCGATGCGGCCTATGAGCGGGACGACGAGGCGCTCGGCTGGGACGAGGTGTGCCCGCGCCTGTCGGTGGTACGGGTCGGCGGCCACCATCTGTCGCTCCTCGACCCGCCGCACGTCGACGAGATCGCCACCCAGCTGCGGCGGGAGCTCGCCGAGCAGACCCGCTGACCCCGGATCCCGAGGAGCCGCCATGCCCCACCCCCACCGCGCCACCGGAGTGTCCCGGCGCACCGTCACCAAGGCCGCGGCGAGCGCCGGTCTGGCCGCTCTGTTCGGCGCCGCCGGCACCGCGCGGGCCGCGACCCGGCTGGGGCCGCGCACCTTCGACGTGTCCGTGGCCTCCGCCGCCCTGGGCCGCAGCGCCCCGGTGCGGCTGATCCTGCCCTCCGGCTTCGACACCCGGCCCGGTCGCGCCTATCCCGTGCTGTATCTGCTGCACGGCGCCCATGACGACTACACGTCCTGGACCCGGGAGACCGGCATCGAGGCCTTCACCGAGGGCCGGGATCTGATCGTGGCGATGCCGGACGGCGGCCCCACCGGCATTCCCACCCGCTGGCTCAGCGGCCCCGACTACGAGACGTTCCAGCTCACCGAGGTCCCGGCGATGCTCAGGCGCGACTACCGGGCCTCGGGGGTGCGGGCGGTCGCCGGGGTCTCCACCGGCGGCTACGGGGCCATGGCGCACGCGGCCCGCCATCCGGGCGCGTTCGCCGCCGCGGCCTCCTACAGCGGCATCCTCGACACCACCGCGCCCGGCGTGCCCACGCTTGTCGACGCCATCGTGGCCCGCGAGAACCTTGCTCCGCTGTCCCTGTGGGGCAACCCGGTCCTGAACCTGCTGACCTGGCAGAACTTCAACCCGCGGGCCCGCGCCGCGGGCTTGCGCGGCACTCCCCTGTACGTCTCCAACGGCAGCGGAGTGGTCGGCGGGACCGGCGACTGGCTGCCCGAAGCTCTGGAGAGCGCCCTGTGGCCCTCCGCCCACAGCTTCACCGACGCCCTCGCCCGGCAGGGCATCGCGGTCACCACGCACTTCTACGCAGGAGGAGGACACAGCTGGGCGTACTGGAAACCGGAGTTCACCGCGTCGTGGCCGATGCTCGCCGGTGCTCTCGGGCTGCCGGAGTGATGTCGGTGCCGTCGGGGCACGGAACGGAACGCAGGGGACGCCCGTCCAACACAGGACCTGTCCCTCGTCCCACGGGAAACACTCCGCGGGTGAGCCGGTTCCGGTGGGAAGGAGTGTCCGCGATGGCCGTCCCCACCCCGCACGGCGAACCGGCCGGCCCGGCGTCCCCCTCGGTGCCGTCCGACCTCGCCGACCTGCTGCGTGCCCGGCTGGAGGCGGTGGCCGACGAGGTCGAGGACGAGGTGCGCAGACAGGTTCCCGAGTACGCGGGACCCGCGGACGGCATGTACGCCAGGAATCTGCGGGCCGGGGTGGTGCAGGCGCTGACCCTGTTCGTCGACCACATCGCCGACCCGCGCGGCCGCAGCGACGCGATCGCCTCGACATACCACGAACTCGGGCGCGGGGTGGCCCTGGAGGACCGCAGCCTGGACGCCCTGCAGTCCGCGCTGCGGATCGGAGGGATGCATGCCTGGCGGCTGATGGGCCGTACGGCGGAGGAGCTGGGGCTGGACTCGGCGGTGGTGGCGGCGCTGGGCGAGCTCGCGTTCCGGACCGTGCACGAGGTGGCCGAGGCGGCCGCCGCCGGTTATGCGGAAGCCCGGCTGCGCAGCACCGACGAGCTGGAGCGGCGGCGCAGGCGCCTGCTCGAACGGCTGCTGGGCGAGGGGCCGGTGTCGTTCGAGACCGTGCAGGATCTCGCGCACGGCGCCCGCTGGTCGGTGCCCCGGCAGGTCGCGGTCGTCGCGCTCGCGTCCCCGGCGGACCAGCGCGAGGAGGAGCGGCCGCTGGCGGGTGCGGGGGCGCTGGTGGACATGCGGTCGCGGCCGCCGCGGATGCTGCTGCCCGATCCGGACGGTTCGGGCCGCTTCGGTGGCCGCGCGTTCACTCTCGCACTGCGCGGGCGTCCGGCGGCGATCGGCCCGACGGTGCCGCTCACCGAGGCCGCGCAGTCGCTGCGTTGGGCCGCCCGGGCGCTGCGGCTGATGGGGCGCGGGATCCTGCCCCGGCAGGGCGTGGTGCGGTGCGCCGACCATCTCTCCACGCTGCTGCTGCACGGGGACGAGCCGCTGCTGGCGCAGTTGGAGACGCGGGTCCTCGCCCCGCTGGACACGGCCACCGAGGGGCAGCGGCCCCGGCTCGCGGAGACGCTGCTGGCGTGGCTGCTCAGCGGCAGCAACGTGCCCGACGTCGCCGCCCGTCTGCACATCCACCCGCAGACGGTCCGCTACCGCCTGCGTCAGCTGGAGAAGCTCTTCGGGGACGCCCTGCACGACCCCGGCACCCGCCTGGACCTCATCCTGGCACTGCGCGCCGAGGAACTGCGGGAGCAGGAAACGCCCTCCGCGTAGACAGTGCAGGCAATTCCCGCCGACTCACCTCGGCTCAAGAATCCGCTGAACTTCTGAATTCCCATGCATAACACGTCGTCAGAAGAAGCGAATACCTTCGGGACGTCCTTTTCCGCAGGCGCGCAACGCGCCCGACCCTCAAAGGATCCCCATGCGTATTCGCTTGTGTCTCGCCGCGCTCTCGCTGATCGGCGGGGCAGCCGGAGTGGCCACTGTCTCGACACCCGCCGCATCGGCTGCCACCTGCTCGGACATCGATGTCGTCGCGGCTCGCGGCACGTTCGAGCCGGGCACGCTCGGCGCGATAGTCGGCGACCCGGTGTATTCCGCCCTGCAGAAGAAACTGACGGGCAAGAACCTCTCCAATTACAAGGTGAATTACCCGGCGGACCTTTCCCTCACCTCCGCCGCGCAGGGCAATGCCGAACTGGTGGATCACGTCGACAGCCAGGCGGCGGCCTGCCCGAATCAGCGTTTCGTTCTGGTCGGCTATTCGCAGGGCGCGAACGTCGTCGACAACTCCATCGGCATCAGCAGCGACGGCGCGGTGGTCGGCAGCCCCATCGTCGCCACCATCCCGGCCGCGCTCGAACCGAGGGTCGCCGCGGTGCTGCTGTTCGGCAACCCGATCCGGGCCCTCGGCAAGAGCGTCACCGGCACCTACCAGAGCCGCACCATCGACTTCTGCGCCAAGGGCGATCCCATCTGCGAGAACGGCGGCACCGACGTCCTCGCGCACCTCGGCTACACCTCGGACGCCGACGCGGCGGCCGCCTTCGCCGCGACCAAGGTCTGATTGGACAAACGCGCAGGACGGGCCCGGGAGGATCTCCTCCCGGGCGCAACTTGGTTCCTGCAGAGCTACTTGGGCTCCCCTGCGAAATGCGCGAGGCTGCATCCGTCACCCCGTTCGCCCGGCGGCGCAACCGCCGTCAGGCGATCGACCCGGCGTCTGCCGACTCCCGGAAATCGACGACAGCTTCGCCGTTGGTTCGCGCCCACTCGGTCAGCATCACGATCGGCTCCTGGAGTGTCTGGCCGAGCGTGGTCAGGCCGTACTCGACCCGCGGCGGCGCTTCGGCGTACACCTGCCGGTCGACCAGGCCGTTGCTTTGCAGGCGGCGAAGGGTCTGCGTCAGTACCTTGCGCGAAATCCCGCCGGACAGGGCGACGAGTTCGCTGTGTCTCTTGGGTCCGCCGGTGAGAGCGAACAGGACAAGGACAGACCACTTGTTGGCGATGATCTCGATCGCCAGCCGCGCGGGGCAGTCGGCGAGGAACACCGTGCCCGCTTCCAGCTCCTCTGCCGCGCTCGTCAGGTCGGCTACGGTCATGTTCACGAGCCGAAGGTTACCTTTTGGTACCTGTCGGCTTCCTAACGTCGACGCCATGGAACTTCACTCCGGCCAGAGCCGTCCCACGGCCACGCCCCACCGTCAGGTCGTCGCCGTCAAGCCCATCGCCGTTCCCACCACCGACCGCGGCATCGACCTGCAGGTCAAGGTCACCGCACCGGTCGACGGGAGAGACCTGCCCGTCATCGTCTTCTCCCACGGCAACGCCTGGTCGATGGACGGCTACGAGCCCCTCGTCGACCGCTGGGCTGCTGCCGGGTTCGTCGTGGTGCAGCCCACCCATCTGGACTCCCGCCGCCACGGCATCGGCTTCGACGATCCCCGTTTCGCCACCGTCTGGCGCGTGCGCATAGCCGATCTGCACAGTGTCCTGGACGGCCTCGGTGACATCCTCGACCAGGTCGGCGGTCTGGCCGCGCGCGTCGACCGCGATCGCGTCGCTGCCGTCGGGCACTCCTGGGGAGCACAGACCGCCGGAGCCCTCCTGGGCGCCCGCGTCCTCGACACCGAGGGCAACCCGGGCGAGGACTTCTCCCACCCCGCCGTCAAGGCGGGCGCGCTCATCGCGGCGGCCGGTGCCGGGGACGCCCTGACGCCCTTCGCGCTCACCCATCTCCCGTTCGCGCGCCCGGACTTCTCCGGCATGACCGCCCCCGCCCTGGTCATCGCCGGCGGAAAGGACCAGTCGGTGATGACTACCCGCGGACCCGAATGGTTCACCGATGCCTACCACCTCAGCCCGGGCCCGAAGCGACTGCTCACCATCGCCGAGGGCGAGCACCTCTTCGGCGGAATCTCCGGCGAGGCCGCCAAGGACACCACCGACGAGGACCCCGCCCGCGTCGTCCTCGTCGCCGACGCCGTCTCCGCCTACCTCCACGACGTCCTCAGCGCCGACGCACGAAGCTGGCAGGCCCTGCAGGACCAGATCAGCCACCGCTCCGGCGCCTTCACCACCGAGAGCAAATAGGTGCTCAAGACGGCAAGACCCAAGGCCGGGAAGTTAAGGATCTTCTGGTCGGTGTCGAGCGTGTCGGGTCAGCAGGCGAGGGCGTAGGTGGCGGGGCCGGTCTTGTGGATCA
>NZ_JBFBBE010000234.1:0-6198 GCF_040682555.1 Streptomyces sp. NPDC051172 | reverse complement strand
ACGACCTCAACCCCCTGACCGTGCTCCGCGACCTCTTCGCCGGAAACCCCTGGCTGCCACCCGCTCACGCGTAATCAACGACCTGAGCAGTCACCCCCGATCGACCACGTCACCGCCGCCGAATGGGCCGCGCTCCAGCAGGAACTCGACGCCGAAGAAGCCACGCAGCAACTGGAAGAGGGCGTAACCGACGGGTGCTCTCCTTGGACCTGCCGAGGCGAAATCGCAGCCACACAGGGCGACTTCGGGCTGGCCACATGATAGTGCTCGATCTATTTTCGGGGCCCGGCGGCTGGAGCCACGCACTAGCCATGCTCGGCGTGCGGGACATCGGCCTGGAATGGGACGAGTGGGCCTGCAAGACCCGTGCCGCGCAAGGGCAGTTGACGATCCGGACCGACGTGGCGATGTACCCGGTAGGGCCGTTTCTCGGGAAGACCACCGGGCTCATCGCCAGCCCGCCCTGCCAGGCGTGGTCGATGGCCGGCAAGCGCCTCGGCCTCCTCGACCAGCCGCTCGTCCACCAGGCCGTCGCCGACCTCGCCGCCGGCCACGACACCCGCGAAGCGCTGCTGACGGCCTGCCGGGACGAGCGGTCGCTGCTCGCTGCCGAGCCCATGCGCTACCTGCACGCCCTGAACTCCGTCGGCCAGCCCGAGTGGGTGGCGATGGAAGAGGTGCCCGACGTCCTACCCCTGTGGCGGCAGTACGCGGCTGTCCTGCGCGCCTGGGGATTCTCGGTGTGGACCGGTGTCCTCAACGCGGCCGATTACGGCGTTCCGCAAACACGGCGGCGGGCGATCCTGCTCGCCTCCCGTGTACGCACCGCCGAGCCCCCGCCGCCCACACACGCCCAACATGCCGAGCCGGAGAGCCTGTTCGGGCCGGGCCGCGCCCGTTGGGTGTCCATGGCCGAGGCCCTCGGCTGGGGCGCCACCGACCGGCCCGTGCCCACCGTGTGTGCCGGCGGTGGGCCAGGTGGCGGCCCCGAGCCCTTCCCTTCTGGCTCCCGCAAGACCCTCTCCGACGCCCGCGCCCGCGGCACCTGGTCGCCGCGTAGCGACACCGACGTCGTCACTGCCTTCCGCCGCGAAACCTCCGGCGAGGCCGCGGGTCACGGCACCCGCGAGGACCGATCGTCCGAGGATGCGGCCCCCGCGTTCACCCCTGATGCCCGCCGCTGGGCGTGGTCGCTGCGCAGCAACAACCAGGCCAACGCCACCGTCCGACCGTTGTCCGAGCCTGCCGGAACTCTGTTCTTCGGTCACCGGGCCAACGAGTGCACCTGGGTCGCCGACACCACCGCCAGCAGTGTGGAGGACGAGGAGCAGCCCGTGCCGGATCCGATCAGGATCACCGCCCGCGAAGCGGGCATCCTGCAGAGTTTTCCCGCCGACTACCCCTGGCAGGGCAACAAGGGCCAGCAGTTCTCCCAGATCGGCAACGCCGTGCCTCCGCGTCTGGCAGCCCACCTGCTCGCCCCGCACCTCAACCAGCCTGTCAATCCTGATGACTTCACTCTCGCCGCCTGATGCCCGACACCCCTGACACCACCGAGGACTATGACGATCTGGACCGCGTGCGGGCCCCCAAGCCGGTGTACTACGCCGAACAGGCCCTCCTCGGCGCCCTCCTCCTCGAACCCCGGCGCCTGGCCGACACCGGAACCCTGACCGCTGGCCACTTCGACAACCACAGCCACGCCACCCTCTTCACCGCGATCCGCGCCCTCCCGGCGCCCGACCCCGCCGCCCACGCAAAGGACACCGCCTGGCTCAACAAGGTGCTGGAGCACGCCCGGCCCCACGCCCGCGGCCTGAGTGCCTCCTACATCCACGGCCTCATCCAGTTCTGCCCGCAGCCCAAGCACGCCGCCGCGTACGCCCGGATGATCCGCGCCGACTACGCCC
This sequence comes from Streptomyces sp. NPDC051172, assembly GCF_040682555.1. Taxonomy (NCBI): domain Bacteria; kingdom Bacillati; phylum Actinomycetota; class Actinomycetes; order Kitasatosporales; family Streptomycetaceae; genus Streptomyces; species Streptomyces sp. NPDC051172. Next base: position 4,288 of record NZ_JBFBBE010000234.1, on the reverse strand, counting down.
GCCGCACCCTGCGCCTGCACGCCGAACGCCTCGCCCACACCGCCACCGACGCCACCGGGCCGGACCCCGCCGCCGCGACCCTCGTCCAGGCCGACGCCCTCGCCCGCGTCCTGGACGACCTCGCCGGCCAGTTCGCCCCGCACCCCGGCTCCCTCCCCCGCACACAAGCCGCCACCACCGTCGCACGACACGGCAGCGCCGAAGACCTCGACGAGGAACGCCTCCTGCTCGCCACGGCCACCGCTTACCCGGCCGAGGTCCAGCAGATGCGGTGGCTGGCGGCGGAGGACTTCATCTCGCCACTGCACGCCGCGTTGTGGCAATGTGTGACGGCGCTGGTCCACCGCGGCGACATGGTCGACCCCGTCACCGTCCTTGGCGAGGCCCAGATCCGCGGACTGATCACCCACGCCCTCACCTCCCGCGACCTGATGGCCCTGGTGTCCACGCCCGCGGGCTCCCCCGAATACTGGGGCGAGAACATCCTTCGGCGTGCTCTCCTCGCCCGCGCCCACACAGTCGCGACACGGATCACCGCCTACACCGACGACCTCGCCAACACCCCCCACCAGCTCATCACCGGCAGCCGCCGCGCCCTGGCCGACCTGAACACCCTGCGCACCCGCTGGCGCCACGCCACCTCCCCGGTGCCGGCGACCAGACCCGCGCGCGCCAGTGCCACGGCCGCGCCCCGGGCCGGCCCGCCGCCGGCCACGGCCCCGCCCGCCGCACGCCTGTCCCGCTGACCCCGAACCCGCCGGTGACCTGACCTCCCCACTCCGGCCACCGGCACGAGAGAGCACCCCACTTTTCGTGACGCCGCCCTCCACCGACGCGCACGTCCGCCTCGATGCCCACCCCACCCACACAAGCGCCGTGACCGCCATCCTCACCGGCACCCGGCAGGACCTGGCCCGCCCCGTGCTGACCGCGCACGGCTTCGAAACCCTCGACGACCACACCCTGGTCCTGGCCCGCATCGACCGCGAGGAACCGCACTGGGCCGAGACGGCCGCCCGGGCCCTGGCCGCCCAGGGCATCACCACGCAGATCACCGACCGGCTCCGCGAAGCCATCGACGAGGAATGGACCTGGGCCAGCCACCCCACGCCCTGGTGCACCCGCCAGGAAATCCGTGAAATCTCCAACAACGCCCAGAAGATCTACGACGACATCCGCCACGGGCGGCTCCTCATCCACGCCCACGCCGAGGACGGCCACACCACCGTCGCCATCGGCACCTACCTCGACAGCGGCAAGAGCGTCTACCTCCACGGCGAAGACCGCCTGCGGCAGATCGCCGACAGTTTCGACTCGCCCGCCCAGGCGCTGACGGCCTTCGAACGCCTCCACGCCGACACCATGCGTCCCGGCCCCGCACCGCTGACCGACACCGAACGCGAAGCCGCCCAGGCCCGCACCTCCCTCGGCACACCGCCCGTCGAGCCCGAACCACCCAACCCCGAACCGGAGATCATGCCCGCCCACGCCGCCGACCCCGGCAACCACGAAGCCGCCCTCAACACTTTCCTCACCGACAACGGCGACTGGGAGCGCTACAACACCTGGGACGACAACACCACCGTCGCCACCCACGAATCGCTCACCCTACGCATCCTCTTCGACCACGAAGCCCACGCCCGGGACGCGCAGTGGACCATCGCCGCCTACGAGAGTCCGGTCAGCGACCGCATGTGGCACATGACCATCACGCCCGCCACCCCCCAACCCATCCTGGACACCCTGCTCACCGCCCTCAGCCACGGAGATGCCTGGGAGACCGCGCTCGGAACCCCCCTCACCGACAAGACCGTCGCCCAGGCCACCCGCCCCCTCGCCGACGCAGGCTGGACACCCACCCTGGACGGACACCGCCGGTGCTGGCAAACCCAGGCAAGCGACGTGGGCGTGCAGTTCGACGCCTTCGCCGCCAACACGCCCCACCAGCCCCTCGACACCTGGACCATCTGGTCCGGCCCCAGCATCAACCAGCCCACATGGGCCATCCGCGCCTCCGTCTACACCCCGGCCGGCCTCCTCGCCGACCTCGCCGAAGAACTCGCATACGGCACCGGCACCCGCCGCCACCAAAGTCCCGGCACGCTCCAGCAACCGCCCCAGCCCACCACAGTGCGCCTCGCCACCGTGCCACCCGGCCCGCAACTCCAGGCCGGCCAGCCGCGCTGACCGGCGAACACCGCCATGGCCAAGGCGGGCGCGGGGACGCCTCGGAGCCACCCGCACCGTGCCGTCCATCTGCGCCTCCGCACAGGCTTGCGCTGCACTGAACGCCGGTGCCCGGCCCCGCCCCGCCAGCCCGGAGGGCTGGAAGGCTCCTGGATTCCCTCTTCAGCGCACTCTCGCCAGAGCCCCTGGCCCATAGGGTCGAACCAGCGGCCGTGCACAGCAAAGGGAGCCTCAATGAAGCGCGAGCGGGCAACGGAACTGCTTCACGAGATGCTCGACAGGCTCGAGGAAGGCGCCCGCCCCCTCGACCTCGTGGACGAGGTCTACATCTTCGGTTCGTACGCCCGAGGCGCACTTGAGCCGGGAGACCTCGATGTGGCGGTGGTCCACCACACCGACACCGCGTTCACCGAAGATGTCGTCGGCGCCATCATCTACGGCCGGGACCCCATGGCGGACATGAGAGGACGTTCCGGTTGAAAACCGGATAGTTCATGGATTGTGCCAGGTTATGGGTGTTTCGCCGGTTGCTCGTTTCGCGAGGTTCGAGATCATTGCGATGCGGATCATGCTCTCGGAGTGTGCGGGTTTGGTCTCGTAGTCGCGGGCGAGGCGGCGGTGCATCATGATCCATCCGAAACTTCGCTCCACGACCCAACGCCTGGGGATCACGGAGAAGCCTTTGACCTGCTCGTTTCGCGGGACTACGTCGACGTCGATGCCGAGGGTGGCGCCGTGCTCGATGGCCTGGATCTTGTAGCCGGTGTCGACCCATGCCTTGGTGATCGCGGGGTGGTCGGTGGCGAGCCGGGTGAGGAGTTGCTTGCCGGCCTCGTTGTCGGAGACGCTGGCGGCGGTCACGATGACCAGCAGTAACAGGCCGAGGGTGTCGACGACAATGCTGCGTTTCCGACGATCTTCTTGCCGGCGTCGGTTCCCTGGGTGCCGATGGGCACGCTGGTGGCGGTCTTGACGCTCTGCGCATCGATCACGCAGGCGGTGGGCTCGGCAGTGCGTCCCGCCTGCTCACGGACCATCCGGTGCAGGTGGAGCCCGAGTTTCTCGATGGTGCCGTCGGCGGTCCAGGCGCTGAAGTAGCCGAACACCGTGGTGTGCGGCGGGAAGTCGTGGGGCAGGTAGCGCCAGGGGACGCCGGTCCGGTTGAGAAAGAGGATCGCGTTCATGACTTCCCGCAGGTCAGTGACCTTGCCGCCGAGGTTGAGCGAGGTCTTCTGGCGCTCGGCCCGCCAGGCCGTCAAGGTCGGCTCCATCAATGCCCAGCGGGCATCGGAGAGATCACTCAAGTACGGCAGGCGCTGCTGCGAAGAGGTCATAGGGATACTCATGCACGACGTCCCTACCCGGGCATATCGCTCGATCGAGCGAGGCAAAAGCCGTCTTCCGCCGGGTATTCGAACCGGACAGGAGCTATCGGCCTGAATCAGTACGAAAAGCGAGATCACCCCCGGCGCGACCACGGTCCCATACCACCCGTTTCGCCTGTATGCCGCAATCCCGGCAGCCTTGAACCGTCCCGAACCAACGCATATACGACGCGAACGTCCTCTCACAGGCGCCCGACCACTGCACGCCTTGCCCCCACCGATCACCGATTCGGAGCAGCTCACCCACCTCGACATACGCCGACGTGACCACCTCGGCGGCACCCTCCACGAGTACTGGCATACGTCCTGAACTGCACGGACGGAGTTCTCGGCAGGGACAGCGCCTGGCGCAAACCGCCCCCTCCACGCTGGACCAGCCCGCCACCGCGCCTGGCCTGCGTGTCAACGGCCATTTCGTTCGCTTGTCATGACCGCCGTCACCCGCGGCCATGTACGGGGACGGACATGTCGGCTTGCTGATCGTTCATTCGGCGGCGCCTCGTCCAGGTGATCTTTGTGTCGCCTGCATCCCACATGGGCTGTGTGCGGCTATGACGATCAAGGCTCCATTTCGTGGCCTTGTCCCTGACCTGCCTGCACCGGGAGAGCGGATGTCCATCCCAACACCGTTGCGTTTGAGTCTTGAGCCGCAGGTCAAGCCCGGGTGAATGACGCAACGGGACGTCCTGATAGATCAACTTGTTGTCGAGGCAAGG
>NZ_JBFBBE010000233.1:0-6222 GCF_040682555.1 Streptomyces sp. NPDC051172 | reverse complement strand
CGGCGGGGTCCCCCAGGGCTGTTTGCGGGGGCCCTCCCCGCCGCGGGGGGTGACGCCCGGCGGCGGGAACGCGGCACTCAACTGGCCGGCGTGGTCTCGTTGATCCCCAGATCCTTCGCGACCTCGACCACGGTCTTGCCGGTACCGGTGACGATCCGTTCGGCCCCCGGCGGAACCCCGCATCGAACATCCGTCGCTGCTCTGCCGACTCGCCCGAACCGTGGTCAGCGCACTGAACCGCGGGTGGTTGTGGTCAGGTCCAGTTCCAGTTCTGGGGCGCGTCCCCGTGTCGTCCGTCCGGGGAGGTCGGGGAGTAGTAGTCCCAGACCAGCACGGGGTCCCCGTTCTGCGAGGGGTCGGTGCCACCGTAGTTCTTGGCGTCCATGAAGTCGAAGGTGCCGCCCGAGTCGGAGCCGCTCTGCAGTCGCGCCCACCCGTCGTAGTCACCGGAGAGCTGGTACCAGACCTGGTTCGCCTCAGGTTGCCCGTTGTTGGTGATGCAGTGCCACAGCTGGACCCGGTGTCCCTTGTAGTCGTTGGGGATGTTGTGGTAGGTGCCGCCGCTGATGTCCATGTCCAGGCACAGGCCACTGCGCTGGTTGGTGATGGTGAACGCGGGTACGCCACTGGGCGTGCTGACAGGGTGGAAGATCCACCCCTGCTGCGCCTGGTCGTTGCAGACCCACATCTGCACCTTGTCACCGTCCTTGGACGGATCCTGGTGCGGGTCGCCGGGCGCATACGCGGCGTCCAGGCACATGTTTCCCGCGAAGGGTGTGTGAAGCTGCCAGTTCCCCGGGCGCGCTTGGGCCGTCCCCATGCCCACGTCGACCATGACCAGCGCTGCCATCGCCGCCACGGCACCGAGCTTGACGGTCTTCTTCATCGTTTCCCCCTGTATCGGACAAGATCCTGTGATGGGAGTACGGCGAGTGGTGGTTCGCCCGGGCACGCATGCGGTGTTACGCCCGATACGACCGTCCGGATCGCCCTTCCCGCGCCCGGCCCGGCATCGGGCGGGCACGGCTGAACCTACGGCGGATCGAGGGGGCGCGAAGGACGCCGTTGCACAGTGAGGCGGTCCCTCCGGTGCCAGACCGCACAGCCAGCCCCTTTGTTCGCTTGTCAGAGCCCCGGATAGCCGCCGGCGGAACGGATTCGGCAGTCTCTCGGGGGAGTCATCCACGGTCGTGAGAAGCTGTTTTCAGAACCGCTGATCTGTGACGTTCCGTGAGTGAATGGGTTTGATCCCAGGTGATCGTCAACCTCGCCGTGTCGGTTGGGGCGGAGTCAAGCGGCCGCCGGAAACGCGAAGGTGCCTCCTGAGCCGGGACGATGAACCCTGTCGAGGGGTTCTGTCGGCCCTAGGCGAAGGCACTTTCTGCATGAAGGGGTATCGGTTCTCGTCCGCGGGTTCATGTCTCCGCTGACCACGCCTATCCGCAGGGCCTTCCGACTCGCGGGCCTGCTAGCTCGGGGCTGGAACGGCTCTTGCGGGGACAGGTGGGACAGGTGGGACTGGTGATGAGTATTCCTCGATTTGGCCGGAGGTACCCACCTCCGTCCCACTTGATCCAGTTCTCAAGTGACTGGAGAAGCTGGAGAGTACGAGCACGCGTTGTTGAGGTGCTGGTCGAGGTCGACCACGATGCGGGTGTCCTTGGACAGGGAAGCCAGTCGCCCTGTCAACCAGCCAAGGAATTGGACACCGAACCTGGGTGTCCGTGTCCTCGCGTCACCCCGAGCGGCTGGACGATCCCAAAACGGGGGTGCGCAGGCGACTTTGTGGGGAAGAATGGCCGCCATGACGCACGAAGGCTCCTCCATCGACCCGGCCAAGCCCAGCATCGCCCGCGTCTACGACTACCTGCTCGGCGGCAAGGACAACTACGCCGTGGACCGTGAGATCGGCGACGTATTCAAGCGCGACCTGCCCGGTTCGGTGGCCATCGCCTTCGCCAACCGCGCGGCCCTGACCCGGGCGGTCCGGGAGATCGCGAAGGCCACCGGCATCCGGCAGTTCATCGACCTGGGCAGTGGCCTGCCGACCGCGGACAACGTCCACCAGGTCGCGCAACGACACGCCCCCGAGTCCCGGGTCGTCTACGTCGACACCGACCCCCAAGTGCTGGTCCACGGTCGCGCACTGCTGGAGAACAACGACCGGACCCGCGTCGTCGCGGTCGATGTGCGCAACCCCGAAGGCATCCGCACGCACCCCGACACCCTGGAGATCATCGACTTCACTCGTCCCGTCGCCGTCATCCTCAGCGCCATCCTCCACCACGTCAACGATGACGAGGACCCGGCCGGCATCGTCCGCTACTGGCGAGACCACGTCCCCTCCGGAAGTTACTTCTTCATCAGCCACTTCCGCTCCGGCAACAACCCGGAGACCGCGGAGGCCGAGAAGGTCCTCCAGCAGACGTTCGGCCGCGGCCGGTGGCGCACCGACGCGGAAATCGCCTCCCTGCTGGACGGCCTGGAGATCCTCGACCCCGGGATCGTCCCCGCGTCCCTGTGGCGTCCCGACGAGATCGACAACCCGTGGAACAGCCGCGAGAGACGAGAGCTCACGGTCTGGGAACACCTCATCGCCGCCGGACTGGCCCGGAAAGCCTAGACGTGATCCATCGAGCGCCACACCGTGAAGGCTGCGGAGCTCTCTCGCTCAATCACCGGTTTCGCAGATGAAGCGAGCAAGGCACTGGACGCTCCCCCATAGACCGGCTTCAGGTCGTCGGCACCGCGGCTCCCAGCCGAGGTCCGTGTGGCAATTCCTGGCGCGTAGTCCCGCCTGTGGCACGCCCGAGATGCTTCCGTGCTCGCCGCCAAATACGGCCTGGCCGTTGGGGATCAGAACGAAGTGCGCAAGCGAATGCTCGCTGACCTTGGCCAGGAGCCCCAGGGGCACGCCTCGTCGATGCCGCAGTCGGCCGCGGGCGACGTCAGTACGGATACCGCCCGACGATGTGAAAGCCGCCGTCGCGCACCTTCACATCGAACGGGACCCACAGCACGGTGTCGTCCGTTTCGCTCTCGTCCGGTATGAGCACCGGTACCCGGTCGTGTGTCCAGCGGCACCCGCTTGACCTCCGGTATGACGTCGCCGCGCAGGTCTGTGCCGAACTCGTGGCTGTCGGACCAGAAGGCGGCCTCGGCACCTCGTTGGCTGACCCTCCGATCGTCACCAGCCATACCACGTCGACGCCGTCGTAGGTGAGGGTGCAGGTGGGAAGCTGTGTCAGACCTCCTGATCAGTGGCGTCTGTAACAGACGGACTGCCACAGTGGTGATGCAGGGCCGGCCCGCGCGGGCGGGAGCGTTCAGCGCGGAATCACCCAGCCCGGTGCCCAGGTCCCGGCGGCGTCGTGGCGGCAAGGTGGGTACGGAGGCTGGCCGGCGCGGGCGTGGGGGTTGTCGTGGTGCCAGAGGAGCGAGTTCGGGTCGCCGCCTGCCTGGTCCTGCTGTTCGCCCAGCCGGTCGGCCGGATCGTCCGCACGACAGTCGACGACATCCTCCGCGACGGCCGGCACGTCGCACTCCGGCTCGGCGACCCGTCCACCCCAGTGCCTGAGCCCGTGGCCGACCTCCTGCTCGACTACCTCCAGGCCCTGCCCGCCAGCACCCGCCATCAACCAGAACTCGCCCTGGCTCTTCCCCGGCTGGCTCTGTTCACGAGTTGCGACAGCAGATGAGAATGACAGCGGTCGTGGAACGGCCGGTCCTGTAGTCGCGTCCACCGGTCGAGGACTGGGCTCGATCACAGCCGGGTGGCCAGCCAAATGGCCACGGCCGCGGTAACGGTGAGCCCTGCGTTGAGTGCGATCCGGCGGTCTTCGCCAGTCAGGTGGACGGCGATCGCGCCGGTCTGCAGGAGTACGAAGCCGATGGCCGCGGCCGTCGCCAGCGAGGGAGCGATACCGGTCAGCGGCGGCAGGATCAGGCCGGTCGCGCCGAGTATTTCGACCGTCCCCAGCGCCCTGAGGGCAGGCAGGGGTATGCGGTCGACCCAGGCCATCATCGGTCGTAGTTGATCGCGGCTGCGGATCACCTTCAGCGTGCCGGCGTAGACGTAGAAGCAGGCGAGCAGCCCTGCGACGATCCAATAGGCGATGTCCATGATTCCCGTTCATGGGCCACCGGCTCACGGAGACCCGTCGATTGCGTCGATGGCCAGAAGAGCCACTGGTCAGGCCCGGTCGGTCATCCGAGGGGCCCGGACACAGAAAGGTGGCAGCACCACCGTCCTGCCGGTCGACAGGAGGGTGGCTGTGCCGTGCTGTGCCGTCGGCTTCAGGCGAGGTCAGTGGCGGGCTCGGTCGCGTAGCGGCTCATCGCGTCGATGTTGGCCTGTGGCGTCAGCGGCCGGCCGTCGGCGAGTGCTTCCTGGAGGTCCCGGAAATACTGCACGTACAGGTCGGGGGTGAATGTGCTGAGCATGACGGCGGGTCGGTCGGTCAGGTTGGCGAAGGTGTGCGGGGCACCGGGCGGAACCATCACGAGCGTGCCCGTGGTGGCGTCGTAATCCTCGTCCCCCACGGTGAACCGCACGGTGCCGGACAGGATGTAGAAGCCCTCGTCGTGTCGGGAATGGCGGTGCTGCGGCGGTCCCTGGGTATGCGGGGCGAGGACGGACTCGGCGATCGCGAGGCGGTGCCCGGTGTGGCTGCCGTCCTCCAGAACCCGCATGCGCATGGTACCCAGAACGATCATCTCGCCATCGCCGGGACCCATCACCGATACAGCGGGGTGAGTCTGCGGCTCGCTGGTCTTCGCTTCTTCGGTCATGCTCACGAGTTCACCGCCGGGTCCCCAGGGCTGTCCAAGACCTGTCCCGCAGCGCCGATACCTCGTGGGTATCGTTGCAGCGTGGAGCTACGTACCCTGCGCTACTTCGTGGCGGTCGCCGAGGAACTCCACTTCGGCCGGGCCGCCACCAGGCTGCACATGAGTCAGCCGCCGCTGAGCCGGGCGATCAAGCAGTTGGAGGCCGATGTCGGGGCCTTGCTCTTCGTCCGCTCGCCTACCGGCGTCACGCTCACTCCGGTGGGCACAGTGCTGCTCGACGAGGCGCGGGCCCTACTCGACCATGCCGACCGCGTCCGGGTTCGCGTAAGCGCGGCGGCCGGTGTCGCGACCATCACCATCGGCATCCTGGGCGACGGCACCGACCCGGGAGTGGCCAGGCTGGCCGCCGCCTACCGCCGACACCACTCCGGCATCGACATCCGCATCCGCGACACAGATCTGACCGACCCAACCTGCGGGCTGCGCGCCGGACTGGTTGACGTCGCGCTGACTCGGGCACCGTTCGACGTGACTGCCCTGACGGTGCGTGCCCTGCGGACCGATCCGGTCGGCGTGGTGCTGCGCGCCGACGATCCGCTGGCCCACCGAGACGGGCTGCGGCTGGCCGAACTGAGCGACCGCCGCTGGTTCCAGTTCCCGCAGGGCACCGACCCCATCTGGCAGTCGTACTGGAACGGCGGCAGACCGCGCCAGGGACCAGTGGTGCGCGCCGTCCAGGAATGCCTGCAGGCGGTGCTGTGGAACGGCACGGTCGGCCTGGCCCCGCTCGGACACGACCTGCCCGCGGAGCTGGCCGTGGTGCCGCTGATCGACATGCCGCCGAGCCGAGTGGTGGCGGTGTGGAACGAGGGTGACACAAACCCCTTGATCCGATCCTTCATCGAGATCGCGACAACCGCGTACCGTCACTGAGCGCCGGCAACCCGTGCCGCCGCAATTCGTCAGCAAGTTCGCGGTGGTGGGCATCCTCGAAGCGCTCGGCAAGGAGGGCGCCGGCTTCGGCATCCGTGTCACCGCCGTCGAGCCGGGCAGTTTCCGGACCGACTGGGTCGGCCGCTCGATGAGCCGCGCTTTTCGTGTGATCGCCGACTACGACGAGCTGTTCGAGCCGCTGCGCGCCCGGCGCATCCACGGCAGCGGGCACCAGCCAGGGGGCCCGGACAAGGCCGCGGCTGCGGTGCTGCGCATCGTGGCGCCGAGCAGCCGCCGCGCCTGCTGCTCGCTACCGACGCGCTTGGGCTCGTCAAGGCCGGACGCGACGTCTTCGAGCGCGACATGCCGGCGTGGGCCGAGCGGTCGGCCTCCACCGACTTCGACGACGTCAGCCGGTCCGACTGACGTCACTCGCCGTCGGGCCCCGCGCTCGAAGACGTCGCGTCCGGCCTTGACGAGCCCAAGCGCGTCGGTAGC
>NZ_JBFBBE010000232.1:0-6426 GCF_040682555.1 Streptomyces sp. NPDC051172 | reverse complement strand
AGACCGAGGACTCGCGCCCGCGACCAGCCCGAGCACCCCGACCAAACCGCACACCAGCCCCTCCGACCTGCACGTTCGAAGATGGCGAAGGCTCACAGTCGCCGGGCCTGCGGTTCATCGCGCCGGCGGATGAGGAGCGTGCGGCCTGCGCGCACCAGGAAGACATCCACGCAGCAGATCGGAAGTGTGGCCACCTCGCGGCGGTAGAGCTCTTCGTCGATCCAGGTGACGACCTCGGGTGAGAGCGTCTCGCTCCAGTCCTGGCCGATGGATTCTGACGTCTGCAGCAAAGGCTTGAGGCCCATGGCTACTCATTCCTGGGTCGGGATGCGGACGAGGCCGTGTCCGACGGGTCAGGCAACAGGCGAAGGCTGGACCCCTCCATGAGGTCACTTCACTTCGACTGTGACCTTCCACGGCGTGACCACCGAAGGACAGATATGACCTGGGTCGGGGCGGCAGCGTCGTTGCGCGGTGATGGTGGCGGTGCCGTCATGTTCCGTGTGGAAGGCTGCTGATGCGTCGCCGCTCGGTGTCGTACCGCCGGCGGAACGCCGGAGAACGGCGGAGTCGCTGGATGTCGGGGTGTTCCAGACCCAGGTGAGTCCGTTCTCGCGGTAGCCGGTGAGCCGAACTTCGTTGTCGTCACCCAAGCTCGCGGTCACAGATCGACCGTTGTCCGAGTTCGTGAGCGCAATGCGCTGGGCCAGCTGGGCCCCGTCTGATGCCTGGCCGTGGGCAGCCGCCGGCGCCGCAGCAGCGGCCATGACAGTGATCAGGGCCAGGGCTGTGCCACACGGAGCGGCAGACCACTTCGTTCCCACCATGATTCCCTTCCGACCTTTGATCCCGCCGAGCGAACGTCACTCCCGGCGGCAACAGCAGACCGATCCTTCCGGTCAGCTCGACATGACAGCGAAGAGTCGGGGCCGAACCACTTGGCCGAGGGCTGTGGCGCCTGACCCGTCGGACACGTCCTAGGCGCCGGTGCCGGTGCCGGTGCCGGTTACCAGGTCCAGCCAGTCGACCTCCGCCGCGGAAACGTAGGCCTCCCGTGCGGCGGCGAAGTCCTCGATGTAGTCCTTGGAGGCGTGCTCCTCGAACGCGCCTTTGTCCCGGTAGAGTTCGTAGAGGATCCGCTCCAGCGGCCGGCCCTCGACGCGGTGCACCGCGAAGACCAGCGTCCCCGGCTCTTCGCCGCGGATCCGCTCCACGATGGGCGTCACCAGAGTGTCGAACGCGGTTGCCGCGGAGCCGTCTTTGCACATGAAGCGGACCACCAATCCGAACAAGCTCGTTCCTCTCCTGATCAAGTGGGCACCCCAGGCGCACGAGGCCGCCGCAGCAAAGGGCAGTGGGTTACGGCGGCGCTGGGGTTGCACAGTCCGTCGGCACTCGTGTCTCGGAGCTGGGTCTCCGGCGGCGCCGGCCCCCAGCGGTCGGCGCCGGAAGACAGGGACTGCGGCATGAGCCAGCAGGCGGCACCGCACTCGGCGGGACCCGCCGCACACATTGTGGAGCGGCGCCTCGGGTGAGGGCCAGTCCCTCTTCAGGGACGCCCGGGCGTGTACTTTCTAATAGGACTCCGTGAGGTCTATCTGGATCTTGGAGTCGTGGGTGGTCTGGCGGGTAGGGCTTGGTGGCAGGTGCTGCAGATGCCGGTCCAGCACCTCAGGATGCCCTGGAGGGTGTCGAGGATCTGGTAGAGGGTGAGACCGGTGTGGGCACTTTTGGGGCCAGGCGCTGTTCGGTGAGGAAGGCGTGGGCGGCGGTCACGAGGGTGATGTGGTGGTGCCAGCCCGGCCAGGAGCGGCCTTCGAAGTGGTCCAGGCCGAGGCCGTGTTTGAGCTCGCGGTAGTCGTGTTCGATGCGCCAGCGGACCTTGGCCAGACGGACCAGGTCGGCAGCGGAGGTGTCGGCGGGCAGGTTGGACAGCCAGTATTCAGTCGGTGCGTCGGCGTCGGCGGGCCATTCCATCAGCAGCCAGCAGTCGGGCAGGATCCCGTCCCACCAGCCTTGTTCGGCCGATGCCGCGGCCTTGATCGGACGCTCGACTGCTTTGCCGGCGGGCCGTACGCGCACGGCGGCGAAGCGGGAACGTAACTCTCCTCGGGAGCCGTTGCGCCAGGCCAGAGGGGCGAATGCCTCCTGCCCGAGCCTGATGGCCAGGGCAGCCACCGACGGTGCGGCCTGCCGGTAACGCGGCTGGGGCCAGCATCCGATGGGCCCGTTGCGCGCCGGGGCCACGGGCTCTGCCTCGAAGGGATGGGCGCTCACATCCGAGCGGATGGCCAGGACGTAGGCCAGGCGACGCTCGGACAGCGCTGTCCGCAGGTGTGCGTTGGTGCCGTAGGCCGCGTCGGCCACGACTACCGGCGGCTTCATGCCCCAGTCGGCCAGTGTGTCGAGCATGTCCAGGGCGAGGCGCCACTTCTCGCGGTGCGTGGCCTCGGGGGGAACGCGGGTGATGGCCCGGCGGGCAGTGTCCGACGCCCATTCCTCGGGCAGGAACAGCCGCCATTGCAGCGGGCAGGAGGCCGTGTCGGTCGCGGCATGGACGCTGACCGCGACCTGGCAGTTCGCGCGCTTGCCCAACGCCCCGCAGTACTGGGGAGCCACGGCGACCGACATCTGTCCGTCCTTGGGCACCGACACGTCGTCGATCACCCAGGCCGTCGGTTTGATGAGCGGCAGCATTCGCTCAACGATCCGCCGCTGCACCGGCACCGGATCCCATGTGGACTGGTTCACGAACTGCTGCAGGTTCTGCTCGTTGCCATCCGGCAGTCGCTTGGCCATCGCCTGGATCGACTTCCGGCGGCCGTCCAGCATCAGTCCCCGCAGATAACAGTCGTCCTTGGCCCGCTGATCCTTGCGCGACGCCGACGCGAACACATCAGCCACGTACAACGCCAACTTGGCCCGGACAAGGTTCACATCATGTGCGTCCACACATCCAACATGCTCGTGATCAGTACTGACAGGAAGACCTACCGGTAGTTCGTTGAATTGGGCGGTGGTGTGGGTTGACGGGAGGCAGGGCTGGTCGTAGGCCGGTGGTAGGAGTCAACTGCCTGGCTGGGGGCTGATGATGACTGCTCGCCGCCCGTGTCCGCCCGCGCCGGGACCGCTGGAGGAGTACGCGGCCCGGTTCGACGACCTCTTCTTCAGCCTGGCCCAGCGGCGGGGTTTTCGCGAGTACCTGACGGGACTGCTGGCGCCGCGGGAGCGGAACAAGACGATCACCTGCCTGGCAGGTGCGGAGCCCGTGGCGGGTGCGGGGACGCCGGGCGTGCAGCGGCTGCAGTTCTTCCTGTCCGAATCGCCGTGGGAGGCCGAGCAGGTCAACGACCGGCGCCTTGAGCTGCTGCGCGAGCAGTCGGCGACGGCTCCGCACGACGGCGGGGTCATCGTGATCGACGACTCAGGGGACCGCAAGGACGGCACCGCCACGGCCAACGTGGGCCGGAGGTGGCTGGGCCGGCTGGGCAAGACGGACAACGGCATCGTCACGGTGACCACGGTGTGGACCGACGGCCGCGTCTACTACCCATTGCACGCGCACCCTTATACCCCGGCCCACCACTTCGCCCGCGGCCGGTCCGACCCGGCCTTCCGCACCAAGCCGCATGTCCGCCGCCCTCGCGGTCCGCGGGAAGGAGGCGGGCTTCGGCTGCCGGGCGGTGGTCGCCGACTGCGCCTACTCCGTCAGCGACGACTGGTATTTCGCGCTGCGCGAGGCCGGCCTGGCCTACGTGGTGGCGCTCAAGCCGCACCGCGGCACCTGGGCCCGGGCCGACCAGCCACACACTCCCATCGAAGCCGCCCAGGCTCTGACCTGGCACGATGCCAGGCGTCCCGGCGACTGGACACCTGTGGAGCGTCACTTCCGCGACGGGCACACCGAGACCTGGTGGGCCGCTGATGCCCACCTGGGCGGCTACGGTCCCACCTCACCCTGCCGGCTGGTCGTGGCCACCACCGACCCGGCAGGCCTGCCGCCGAAGGCCACCTGGTATCTGGCCACCAGCCTTCCCCACCCCGACGCACCCCACGCCGCCGCCACCGGCCCCCACCCGCCGGCCGACCTCGCCGAGATCGTCCGCCTCTACGGACTGCGGCCCTGGATCGAGCAGAGCTACAAGCAGATCAAGGACGAACTCGGCTGGGCCGACTTCCAGGTCCGCTCCGACCGTGCCATCCGCCGCCACCAGACCCTGGTCAACTGCGCCTTCTCCTTCTGCTGGGACCAGTGGTTCGCCCCACCCGGACCCCTGGATGCCACCGCGCCGGACCCGTGCCCCGACGAGGGGTCAGAGAGGGGGACCGACCCAGTCCCACCGGCCCCAACTGCCTTGCTGACCCAGGGCCTTACGCGTCATCCGTTCCTGGCTCACCCCTGCCGTCACCCTCAACCGATGGTGGCAAGCCTGGACGGACAAGGACCCACCCTCCGAACTCCAGGCCCTGATCGACGCGGTCACCACCGGACACGGCATTGACCTCTACTGCCGAAGCTAACGAACTACCGGTAATTCCTGGTAGACCCCACTTGCTGTCGTACACCACGTCGTTAGGGCTCGCAGAGAATCAACGTGTTGCTTCGCGCGAGTGGGCTCGTTGGTCTGGTATGGGCATCTCGGATGAGATTCGTGATCAACTCGCTGTGAAGTTCGGGGTGTTGTTCCCGCATCTGGACGAGCGGCAGCGGCGGCTGGTGATGGGGGCCGAGGCCCGGATCTTGGGGCATGGTGGTATCCGGGCGGTTGCGCGGGCGGCTCGGGTCAGCGAGACGACGGTCCGCAAGGGTGTGGACGAGTTGGAGGCCGGCGAGGAGCCTCTGGGCCGGGTACGGAAGCCCGGCGGTGGGCGGAAGAAGGCCGTGGAGCTTGATCCGGGGCTGCGGCCCGCGCTGCTGGCGCTGGTGGAACCTGACGAGCGGGGCGATCCGATGTCGCCGCTGCGCTGGACGGTGAAGTCGACCAGGAACCTCGCGGCCGAACTCACCCGTCAGGGGCACAGGGTGAGCGCGGACACAGTCGGGGTCTGCTGCGCCAGGAGGGCTTCAGCCTGCAGGCCGGCTCCAAGACCATCGAGGGCAAACAACACCCAGACCGTGACGCCCAGTTCCGCTACATCAACGAGCAGGCCAGACAGCACATGGGCGCCGGACAACCGGTGATCAGCGTGGACACGAAGAAGAAGGAACTCGTCGGCGACTACAAGAATGCGGGCCGTCAGTGGCGGCCCGAGGGTGAGCCGGCACTGGTCAAGACGCACGACTTCCTGGACCGGCAGGGACCGGGCAAGGTGATCCCGTACGGGATCTACGACATCGCCGCGAACACCGGTTGGATCAGCGTCGGCACCGATCACGACACCGCCGCGTTCGCTGTCGCCTCCATCCGACGCTGGTGGCAGGCTCGCGGCCGGCACGACTACCCGGCCGCCACTCGTCTGCTGATCACTGCGGACGCAGGCGGGTCCAACGGCTACCGCACCCGCGCCTGGAAGACTGAACTCGCAGCCCTGGCAGCCGAGACGGGCCTGGACATCACGGTCTGCCACATGCCGCCGGGCACCTCGAAGTGGAACAAGATCGAGCACCGGTTGTTCTCCCACATCTCCATGAACTGGCGCGGTCGCCCGCTGAACAGCCACGACGTCATCGTGAACAGCATCGCGGCGACCACCACCCGCACCGGGCTGACCGTCCACGCCGAACTCGACCCGGGCACCTACGACACCGGCATCAAGGTCACCGACAGCGACATCGACGCTCTGCCCATGCACCGGCACCGCTTCCACGGCGACTGGAACTAC
Organism: Streptomyces sp. NPDC051172; assembly: GCF_040682555.1. NCBI lineage: Bacteria > Bacillati > Actinomycetota > Actinomycetes > Kitasatosporales > Streptomycetaceae > Streptomyces > Streptomyces sp. NPDC051172. The sequence continues at coordinate 603 of NZ_JBFBBE010000232.1, read as the reverse complement.
ACCCTCCACCCTCAGCCTCGCGACACCTCCAGCGCGACCGGTGAAACCGAGAGCCCGCGATCAGACACCCCACCCCAGCCGCCCTTCACCGGGTGTCTGCGCAACCCGGAGCTGACCGGCATGCCCGAACCGACGCTGGACGAAGTCGTCGACCAACTGGCCCAGGCACTGGATGAGTTACGTGAGCAAGGACGGCTCCGGCAGAGAGGAGGCGAGCGCATCCGTGCTCGCGGCGCCGGGGCCAAGGACAAACTGACCACCGCCGACAGAGTCCTGGCCACCGTGCTCTACCTGCGCAAACTCGCCACCCGAGACCTGCTCGCCCAGCTCTTCGGAGTCAACGGCAGCACTCTCACCAGAGCCGTTCACCAAGTCCAGCCCCTCCTCGCCGAACACGGCTACACCATTCCACCCTCGACAGCCAGGTTCCGCACGCCCGCTGACGTCACCGCGTTCCTCGCGAACAGCCGCCCCACGGGGATCAAATCAGCATGTTGATTCCCTGCGAGCCCGGGAGTGTAAATCTAACGGCGGATCCGACGATCATGGGAGTGACGTCAAATGACTGATACCGCCGTGGAGTTGGAGACCGTGGAGCCTGTC
>NZ_JBFBBE010000231.1:0-6513 GCF_040682555.1 Streptomyces sp. NPDC051172 | reverse complement strand
GCCGCGCTCGCCCGCGCGGCGGCCGACCGCGGCCACCAGGTCCACGCCGCGACCGTGGCGGACGGGCCAGCCCCGGCGCCGGAGCTGGCCGGGCGGGTCGTCACCGACTTCGCCCGACCCGACCGGGCCGTGGAAGAGATCACCGCGTACGCCCGCCGCCGCGGCGTCGGCGCCGTCCTCACCGCCAACGAGTACCTGACCGGGCTCGCCGCGCGCGTGTGCGCCGAACTCGGCTTGCCCGGCAACGACCCGCACCTCGCGCACGCCGCCCGCGACAAGGCGGCGATGGCGAGCGTGCTCACCGCGGCCGGCGTACACGTCCCCTACACCCGGCTCGTCCACGACGACACGGAACTGCACGACGCACTCGCAGACCCGGGCGTCGGCTTTCCGTGCGTGATCAAGCCGGTCAGCGGGGCGGGCTCGGCCGGGGTCACCGTGGTGACCTCACCGGCCGAAGCCGCCGCGGCCGCCGACACCGCCCGCACGGCGCGCGGGCGGTACGGCGACGCGGCGGCGGGCATCCTGGTCCAGGCGTACGCCGCCGGCGACGAGTACAGCGTCGAATCGGTCACCCAGGACGCCGTCACCACGCACCTGGCCGTCACGCGGAAGGCGGTGACCGGCGGCGCCCGCCGCGTCGAGACCGGGCACAGCCTCCCGGTCCGCTTGCCCCGGGCGACCGAGACGGCCGTGCACCGGGAGGTGGACGCGGCGATCCGCGCGGTCGGCATCCGTCACGGCGCCTCGCACACCGAGGTCGTCATCGCCCCCGACGGTCGGTGCACGGTCATCGAGATCGCCGCCCGACTCGGCGCCGGGCATATCGGCGTCCTGCTCCAGCACGCTCTGGGTATCGACGTCTTCGCGGCCCTGCTCGACGTCGCGCTGGGCCGTCCGGCCGCGCTCGTCCCCACCGTCCACGGTCACGCCACCGTCCGCTTCGTCACCGCCCCGTGCGCCGGGCGCCTCACCTCCCTGGCCGGGTTCCCGAAGCCGGGGCCGGGGGTGCCGTTCGTGCGCTGGCGGGCGGCGTTCGGCGGCCTGGTGACCGCGGCTGGCGTCAACGCCGACCGGCTGGGCGCCTTCGTCGTCACAGGCCCGGACGCGGCCGAGGTGGAACGGCGGGCCGACCTGCTCGCGCGGCAGATCCGCGTCCGGGTCGTTTCGGCACCGCTCCGCACCGGGCGGACCTGATCAGCTCAGCTCGGCGAGCAGGTCGGCCATCGCCCCGTAGCTCTCGCGGACCGCGTCCGCCTTCCCCAGCCGGTGCCGCTCCAGCCGGATCGCGCCCAGGTGCCTCGCCTCGTAGATCCGCGACCTCCACACCGCCGCCTCCGAGCGGTCCAGCGGCCCGTAGGACTCCCAGAACGCGGTCCGCTCGTCGTCCTTGGCCGTCGCCATGCGGATCGTCCAATCCGCCTCCGGCGCCCCGAAGTGGCAGCGGTCGAAGTCCAGCACGCCGCTGATGGTCGGCACGTCGGCGTCGCGGTCGAGCAGAGCGTTCACCGTCCACAGGTCGCCGGTCAGGAGGCGGGGTTCGGTGACCTCGTCCAGCGCCGCCCGGTCGTGGCCGGCCACGGCGGCGATCTTGCGCACGTCCGCCGAGTCCAGTCCCACACCGTCCAGGTCCTCGGCGATGTCCTCCAGCGACGCGATCACGGCGTCGCTCCACGTGGCAAAGCCGGGCCCGGCTACGGGCCCGAAGTGCGGTCCCTGCACGTCGTGTACGGCACGGGTGATCGCACCCATCTGCCGAAAGAACGTCGGCCACGTGCTGCGCGGGTACGACCCTAGATGCTCCGGAGCCGGGACACCGTCCAGATAGGTCTGGATCATCCAGTCCCGGCCGATCACCTGCCCCGTCCAGTCTGCGGCGATCACCTGCGGCGTCAGGTGTGCGATCGGAGCCAGCCACGGCACGCTGGCGTGCTCGTTCCTCATCAGGTGAAGCTCGCTGCGGAACTGCCGCTCCTCCGCCGGCGCCGCCCGAAGAATCACCGGGCGGTCCCGCCCGGCCAGAGCCACGCGATAGACGTTGTTGTACATGCCCGTGCCCAGCTCGGCCACGGACACAGGCACTGCATCGTCGCCGAAAGCTCGGCGGCACACCGCCTCGATCTCTTCCGCGGTCAGTGACTGCTGGAACGCCTCCGGGGCGCGCTCAACGGGCCGGAACTCCATGTAGCGCACGCTACCGTCGATCGGTATCCGAAATCCGCAACTCCCGGGAGCGATCTGTTCAGCGGCGTTCGGCCTCTCGGAGCGCTGCTACATGGTGCCCTGGGGCTCCGCCAACAACCTCGATCGGCCGCGGCTGCTCTCTTCCCCACGTCGGCCCGGGCCATCAAGGGAACAGGCGACATCGCCGACCAGTAGACGCGCGGTCAACCGGCCGTGCTGTGCTCGGTCTCCGGCATCGGGGGCAGCCAGTGCACGGCGTTGTCGCGGAAGGACGTGTGGATCGGCACGAGGTCTGGCCCGCTGGTGTCGTCGAGGGCGGTGACGTTGATGCCGATCTCCGGGATGTCGCTGTCGATCGCCGCAAGGCGGCTGCCACAGGTCGCGCAGAAGCCGCGTTTCGCCTCACCTTCGAAGGTCTCGTACCAGGTCGGCTCGCTGTCACCGGTCCAGGTGACCTTCTCGAATCCCACCCACCACATCACGGGGGTGCCACCCAGCTTCTGGCAATGCCCACAGGCACAGGTTTCCCTGTCAAGTCCTTCTGTTCCGTCGTGTGCACCCTCAGCATGGTGGCGCACGGTGGTAGCCACGGAGATCGGAGATTCAAGGACGTTGCGGAGGCGGGTGATGTCCTGGCGCCACTTCGACCAGTTCGCAGCTTCGGCCCACAGTTCGGCGGGTTCAGACCGGCTGGAGATCACTTGGTCCCGAGTGTCGACAGCGAGCATCCAAAGGTCTGCGGGCAACTCCGGTAGCGGCTGGCTCTGATGAGCCATAGTTCGAACACGCTGGCCCCAGGAGGTCAGGGGCGGTCACGATCCGCTGGCCTCACCCTTTCGGGTGGCAGTTAAGTTTCCCAGCCAGTAACCAAGTCGAAGACCGCGTCGAGCGTGACACGCTAGTGATCACCAAAGCTCCCGGCTCCCCTCGCTCCGCACGGTGATTCATTCCGTGCAACTGCAGAAGGAGCGTTGTCATGTTGCGGGCCGACTTAACGCATATCCGTGCCGCTTCGGAGCACCCAACAACAGAGAGAGTGACGAAATGAATGAGCCGCTCACTGCCGACGGCCCCAGGGGAAGAGGGATGGGGGCGGGTTCATACGCGAGCCCCTACGATATTCCTGCGGACAGCAACCTCCGGCACGCGGTCGCCTTGCCGTTCTACCAGAAGCACGGTATCTACCTCCAGAAAGGGGGTGACCCTATCCATGTGCAAGGGGGCGGAGCCCGTGAGCTGACAATCTCGAATGAAGAAACCACCACTCAAACAATCCCCAGGGGCGGCGGTAGCGACGACTGGCGCAACACGCTTAAATCCGTAGTGGGAATCGCCGTAAAGACTGCGGAGAACGCCCTGCGGGCTAAGTACCCAGCCCTTCCGGACGGTGCGATTTCTGGCCTGCTCGGGTTTGGTACAAGCAGCGCAGATTCGGTCAGGGATCAGAAAACCGTCACCTTCGGCGTCAAAGACACGATCAAAATTGTCCCTCTCATCGGAAGGACCATCATTGCCCGGCCCGTATTTTTCAAGGTGAAATCCGTCTCCGACGAATGGGTGAGAGAGGGCGGGGCGTTGAAGCTGGTGAGGGGAAGCATCATTTCGGATGTCGTGGTAAAACAGGGATGGATTCTGGAATGCCCCACCGCCGGGGGAGGGATGAGAATCGCCCGACAGATGCCGACCGGGGCCACGGACGTGGAGAGCTACGATTACATGGCTGACACGATGCTCAACATTCCCACACCCCCTGATCCGCAAGTGGACGAATGCGCTCCGCCCACGGAGCCGCCCGACCGAACGACCAAGGACGAGGAACAAAAGAACGTCCGAGCGTACTTTTCCAAGCCCCGGGAATGCTCGACGGGAATCCTGGGTGGCGGACGCCGTATCGGTGGATGGGAATGGGGAACGGGCCGCGATAACTTTACGGGAATCTCGGTGTTGTGCCCGCCCCCGAAGGGGCAGGGAAATCCCAGGACGTACGAATGCTATCGCATTAAGTATTACATCGAGGGGCAGAATGAAAAGATTTATCCCGAGTGGGATGCGCGGTCTGCGGGGACGGTGTCTTTCGCCAACGGAATGAGAGAGATTGGTCCGTGGGAGTCCGATGAGCGGACCATGGCTAAGCACGAGGGGATTCCTGCCGATGGCGGCGAGTACAAATTTGACTTTAAGTATCGTTCGAACCCCAATCCAGAATTCGCCAGCCCTAAGGTGCATGTAGACATCATTCCGATCAAATGAACTTGACTTCGGCCCGGCGGCGCGGGGTGCGCGCCTGCCGCCCGCGCCGACCAGTTCCAGCCAGACCGGATGACCGCTGACCGAAGCGTCAACCCGTCCTCGTCACTGCCACTCATTGATGGCCGCGACGAGGACGGTCGCCTCATAGCGGAACGCCAGTCTGTCGTACCTCATGGCCACCGCTCAGCGCGTTTTGAGGCGATTGGGCGTTTTCGGCGTTGCTTCTCCAGCGTGAGGATGGCTCTAGCGAGGACGCTCATGCGGTTGGGGCTGATGCGGGATGGGGTTTGCCCGCATTTGTGGACATCTCTTGAGGAGTAACGCACCGAATGCGGTGTCGTTGGAGGTGTGCGACGACTTAACCGCACGCACTATCCGAAAGGCGCAGCAAGAGCATCACGACCGAATACGAGGCCATCAACATGATCTGGAACGTGTTGAAGGAAGACCTGGACAATATCGACGACGTAACCCCCGTCAACCCCTCCTTGACCTTCAAGGCGCTCCGTCTGGACTCGTTGTACATGTCCGAATTGGCCGACACGATCGAAATGAAGTACCACGTGTTTACCCCAGAGTTCAGGGTCGAGATGTCGATTCGTGACGCTGCCAAGGCCCTTGTCGAGGCGCGGCCCTGAGGCGTTCTCAGGCTGCGCGATCGAGTAAGGCGGTGGCGCGGCCGGTGGTTGTCGGCTGCGGCGGCGATGCCGCCCCAGCCGGCCTGGCGCAGCAGGCCGATGGCGAGTTTGCACATCGGATCCGCAAGGAACTCGGCGTCGCTGCGTGACGGCCTGGACCTTCAGCCGGCGGGTGGGCGGATCGGGACGACGTTTTCAGGGTCGGACTGATCCTCGCCGAGGGGCTCGCGCAGAATGAGGACAGCCGCGGCGAGCGCCATCTGCTCCGCTCGGTGCCGGGACGTGGCCTCGGCGGCCCGGGAGTCCTTGAGGGCTTCCTTCAGGCGGACCACCTCTTTGCGTAGCCGCCGCTCGACTTCCGGGGTCTGGTGCGTATCCGCGCGGACTCGCGCGTAGAACTCCTCCTTGAGGTCGGCATGGCGCTTCTGCAGAGCCATGCGGTGAACACCGGCTTCCGCGGCGAGCGCGACCACAGTGAGGCTGCCATTGGAGCTGGTGGGCTGGCCGGCCAAAAGGCGGTCGATGGCCGCGCGGATGCGGGGTAACTGTTTAGGGGTTTCAGCTGGTTGCGGGCAGCATCCATGGCCGCCCGGTGAAGAGGTCACGTAGGGCGGTGAGGGGGCTGATGCCGTGTTTGCGGACGGTGGAGATGTAGGAGCGGATCCGGGCGAAGCGCCTCGCGCCGGTCAGAGTCCGCCAGGCCCCGGAGACCTTCTGTTGCACCTTGATCATCCGCAGGTCGCGTTCGGCCTGGTTGTTGTCGAACGGGACGGTGAAGTCGGTCATGTACCGCTGGTACTCGGGGGTGCGGTCCCGCAGCCGTTCGGCCAGGGCGCGGGCCTTGGAGCGGGGGCCGGTGCCGGGGTAGGGGTTGGCGGCGATGCCGCACAACGTGGCCTGGCGGTAACGGTCCTGGAAGTTGGTCAGCGTCTCGGCGTCCAGGGCGTCGTGCCCGGTGGCCACGGCGTCGGCGACCGCGTCCTTCGCCTCGATGAGGACATCGATCATCGCCTGGGCCCAGGCGGGATCTGTGCGGGTGTCCTCGGTCACGGCGATGAGTTCCCGCAGGACGTGGGCGCCGCACAGGGCCTGGGTGGTGCCGTAGACGGTGTAGGAGGCCAGGGCGTCGGTGACCAGGGTGCCGGTGAAGGCGGGCAGGACGCCGAGGTCGTCCATCGCGTCCCGGCCGCGCTGGGGGTGGATGCCGTAGAAGGTGACCAGGTGGGTGCACATCACATGCAGCCAGTGCAGTGTGCCCGAGACCCGCACTCCGGACTCGTCCGCGTGCGCGACCGGCACGGTGGCCAGATGCTCCTTGGCCTTGGTTTCGAAGCTGGGCAGCGCCTTCAGCCTCGATCCACCGCGTGAATATTGATCACGGGTGTCGGGCGGGTTGCGGGTGTTTCTTCGGGGTGCGGGCAGCGGTGATCGCCGGGTGGCC
>NZ_JBFBBE010000230.1:0-6654 GCF_040682555.1 Streptomyces sp. NPDC051172 | reverse complement strand
GCCGCGTACGGCGGTGCGGGGGAGCAGGTGCTCACCCTGGCCGACCTCCTGGCGATCGCGACGGCCGCGGACCGGCCACTGCGCCTGGCCGAGGATCCCACCAGGACCACCGTCCCGGCGATCGCCGCGCCGTGCATACCGCTGGTGAACGCCTCGCGGGCCGTCGTCGCCAGGGCGTCTCCCGCGCGCCCCGGGAGCTGGGCGGCCACCGCCAGTGCGCCGCCCAGTGTTTCGTGGGCCGGAGCGGGGGCCGAGGCAGGGATCCCGTGGCGGTAGACGGCCGTACCGATGGAGCCCAGGATCGCCATCCCGAGCGCGCCGCCGAACTCCGCGCCGGTCTCCATCAGGGAGGATGCCGAGCCCGCCCGTTCCACCGGGGCGCTGCTCAGCGCCAGGTCCGTGATCTGGGAGATGACCATGACGACTCCCGAGGCGAGGACGCCGCACGCGACCAGGACCAGCCAGAGGGAGTCCGTGTCCGCGAAGGCCAGGAGCGCGTAGCCGGCCGCGCCGATCGCGAAGCCCGCGGTGACCACGTAGGCGCGGTCGACGCCCTTCTGGACCAGCGCGGTCGCCATCGGGGCCGCCATGCCGATCGGCACCGAGGGGAGCAGCGCCCACAGGGCGGCTTCCATGGCGCTCTTGTCGAGCACCGACTGCAGGTACTGCGTGGTGAAGTACGCCGAGCCCATGATGGCGAACGAGCCGATGAGGTTGAGGAGGACGGAGGGCGCGAAGCCGCGGCCGCGGAACAGCGCCGGCGAGATCATCGGTGACGCCGCGGTGCGCTGGCGGTGGACGAAGGCGGTCGCGAAGAGCAGGCCGACGGTGATCGAGACGACGTACTGGACGTGCCAGCCCTCCGACGGGATCTCCTTGAGGCCGTAGATGACGGGCAGCACCGCGGCCATCGACAGGGGCACGCTCAGCCGGTCGAAGCGGCCGGGGGCGGGGTCGCGCGACTCGGGCAGCAGGAACGGGCCGAGGATCAGGAGCAGCGCCATCGCGGGCAGGTTGACCAGGAAGACCGAGCCCCACCAGAAGTACTGGACGAGGACACCGCTCATCACCGAGCCGAGCGCGATGCCGGCCGTCATCACACCGGACCACAGGCCGATCGCCTTCGCGCGCTGGCCCGGGTCGGTGAACATCGTGCGGATCAGCGCCATCGTCGAGGGCATCAGGGTCGCGCCGCCGATGCCGAGGACCGCGCGGGCCGCGATCAGGGTCTCGGCGCTGTTCGCGTACGCCGCGACCAGGGAGGCGGCGCCGAAGGCCGCCGCGCCGGTCAGGAGGAGCCTGCGGCGGCCGATGCGGTCGCCCAGCGAGCCCATCGTCATCAGCAGGCCGGCCAGGACGAAGGCGTAGATGTCGAAGATCCACAGCTGCTGGGTGCCGCTCGGCTCCAGGTCGGCGCTGATCGCCGGGATCGCGAAGTACAGCACCGAGACGTCCATCGAGACCAGCAGCAACGGGAGCATCAGCACGCCCACTGCGGTCCATTCGCGGCGGCCGGCCAGTTGGCCGGGCGGGGTTGTGGTGGTGTTCGTCGGGTTCGTCATGATAGGGACTGTACGAGCGTCTTAAACGTCTGTCTAGAACGAATGTATAAGTCAAGCGTATGGGACGGCTGTATGGATCGGAGTAGGGTAGGGGCATGGGACACCGTGAGGATCTGCTCGAAGGCGCCAAGCGCTGCCTGCTGGAGAAGGGGTTCCTGCGTACGACCGCGCGGGACATCGTCAAGGAGTCGGGGACCAACCTGGCGTCGATCGGCTACCACTACGGGTCGAAGGACGCGCTGCTGGTGCAGGCGTATGTCGCGCTGATCGAGGCCACGGGGCATCGGTTCGAGCCCGGCGGAGACGGGGAGGCCACGAAGTCGACGCCCGCCGGGTCGCTGGAGCGCTTCCAGGCGGTGTGGACGAACATCGTCGAGGCGGTGGGCGAATCGCGCGCGATCTGGATGCTGAGCTTCGAGCTGATCCTTCAGGGCGACCGCATGCCGGAGGTGCGCAGGATGCTCGTCGAGGCGGAGGAGCAGGGCCGCTCGGGGCTCCTGCCCCTGTTCAACGGCATCCCGGAGGAAGAACAGGGCAAGGAGGCCGTCGAGACCGAGGGGCGCTTCTACCAGACCCTCCTCCAGGGGCTCATGGTGCAGTGGCTCTTCAATCCGGACACGGCCACGGATGCCGCGCAGCTCACCGAGGGCCTGCGCCGCGTGATCGCGGGCGTCAAGGAGGGCTGATCCGGTGCCCGCATCGACCGGGTTCACCGTCTTCCCGTGGACGCCTTCGCCGCGAGGACCGGCAGCTGCGGCGAACTGAGCCGCTGGGGGGCGAGGGGTCCTCGTCGGCGGTGGAAGACGTACCTCCCGGAGGTGCCGTACCGGATGGTCTGCTGAACGAGGTCCGCCCAACGATGCGCAGCCGCCGTTCCCGTCACGGCTTGGGGCACGGCAACAACCGTGCTCTCTTACAACCGCGCTCCCTTCAACGCCATGTGCAGCAGCAGCCGGTCCTCGCCGTCGTCCAGGTCGAGGCCCGTCAGTTTCTCCACGCGGGACAGGCGGTAGTACAGGGTCTGGCGGTGGATGCCCAGCTCGGCGGCCGTGCGGGCGGCCTGGCCCGCGCAGTCGAGGTAGATCTCGGCGGTACGGGCGAGTTCGCGGTAGGTGGGGGACAACAGGGTGCGTACGGCAGGGTCGTGCGCGACCTCCGCCGGGAGCGCGGTCAGCAGGCGGAACGGGCCGATGTGCGCCCACTCGGCGACCGGGCCGAGCCGGGGCTCCGCCAGGGCGGCCCGCGCCGCCGCCAGGGCCTCGTGCCAGGCCGTCGCCAGCTCCGCGAGCCCGGTGCGCGCGGCCGCGATGCCGCACGCCGCCGTGCCGCCCCCCTCCAACTGCCGCGCCCGCTCCAGCAGTCGCCCCGCCGCCGAGGCGGCCGGCGTCAGGACGTCCGCCGAGCGCAGCCGTACCAGCAGGGCGAGGGACTGGGAGGCCGCACCCCACGGCACCGTGCACAGCGCCGTCGCGCCCGGCACCGTACGGACCGAAGGGGCGTCGTCCGGGTCGGCGGACGGCCAGGGGGTCACGCAGACCACCGTGTGCAGGCCGTCCGCGCGGGCGCCCAGCGCCGTGCGCAGTTCCGCGACCGCCATGTCCTGCGGCCAGCCGCGCTCGGCGGTGAGCACGGCCCGCAGCTCCCGGGTGAGGTCGGCACCGTGCTGCGCCTCGTCCGCCAGCAGCGCGCCGATGCGGGCCGCCACCTCCATGGCCGCGGTCAGCTGCTCCTCGGTCGGGCCCGGGTCCGAGTCCAGCAGCCAGACGTAGCCGAGGACGACACCCCGATGGCGTACCGGAAGGCAGATGCGTCCCCGGTACACGCCCGCCTCGGGCGTCGGCGGAATGCGGACGGGGCCCGTCGCCCGGGTGATGCCGAAGCCCTCGAACCACGAACGGACCGCGGACGTGGAGCGCCGCGTCAGGATCGAGCGGGTGCGCACCGGGTCCAGCGCGGAGGCGTCGAGGTCGCCCTCACTGTCGTACGCACCGAAGGCGATCAGCTCGAAGTCCCGGTTCTCCAGGGTCGCGGGGACGCCGAGGAGCTCGGAGATCTCGTCGACCAGCTCCTGGTAGTCACCCGCATGGCTGAAAACTTCGGACGTCACTCGGGCATTCTCGCGCATTTCCGGGCCCGCTTCATACATCTGTCTGAGATCTGCGGCACGGATGCGTGACAGCTGTCGATGGCTGAGGATCGGAGGGATCCTTAGGTTTCACGGTGGTTCTATCTGCTGGTTTGTGGAGGTGCCCCGTGCTGGGTCCCGTGATTCTTGCCGCGTCGCGCAGCGACCGGATGCGACGCCTGATCTCGGCGGCCCCGGTGACCAAGCAGGTCGTCGACCGCTTCATCCCCGGTGAGTCCGTCGACGACGTCCTGCCGATCATCGAGGACCTCACCGGCCGCGGCCTGGAGCTGACGATGGACGTCGTCGGCGAGGACATCACCACCCCCGAGCAGGCCGCTGCGGCCCGCGACGCCTACCTGACGCTGATCGACCGGCTGAGCGACCTGGGCCTCGGCGAGCGGGTCGAGATGTCCGTGAAACTGTCGATGTTCGGGCAGGCACTGGACGGCGGCCACGAGCTCGCCCTCGCCAACGTCCGGCCCGTCGTCGAGGCCGCCGCCGCCATGGGTACGACGGTCACGCTCGACGCCGAGGACCACACCACCCTCGACTCGATGTTCGCCATCCACGAGGAGCTGCGGACGGACTTCCCGCAGACCGGCTGCGTCATCCAGGCCTACCTGTTCCGCACCGAGGCCGACGCCCGCCGCCTCGCCGCGGCCGGCAGCCGGGTGCGGCTGGTGAAGGGGGCGTACAAGGAGCCCGCCGAGGTCGCGTACCAGCAGAAGCAGGAGATCGACAAGGCGTACGTCCGGGTCCTGAGGACTCTGATGGAGGGCGAGGGGTATCCGATGATCGGGTCCCACGACCCGCGCCTCATCTCCATAGCGCAGGAACTCGCCCGCAGGGCCGGGCGCAAGCTCGACGAGTACGAGTTCCAGATGCTGTACGGCATCCGCAGCGACGAGCACCTGCGGCTGGCCGCCGAGGGCCACCGCATGCGCGTCTACACCGCCTACGGCACCGACTGGTACGGCTACTTCATGCGAAGGCTTGCGGAGAAGCCGGCGAACCTGCGCTTTTTCGTCCGCTCGATGGTCAGCAAGGGGTGATGTGCTGGATGAGCGGCGGTTTCGGTCTCCGAAAACTGTTCGGAGGCCGACAGTCGCCGCCCCATGGCCGGCTGAGCCGGACCCGGACCCGTTGAAAGGAGTTACGGATCCCGTGACTCCGCCCCCGAGGGGGCTTCTCACGAGCTCGCCGCGGCGAGTCCGTGACGGTCAAGCCCTGACCGCCGCTCACCATACGCAAGGGCTTCAGCTTCCCCCCGGCTGAAGCCCGGGAATCACTCGGAAGAGGTACCCCATGGACGCTGTGACCCAGGTCCCCACCCCCGTCAACGAGCCGGTGCACGGCTATGCCCCCGGCTCGCCCGAGCGTGCCCGGCTGGAGGCCAAGCTGAAGGAACTGGCCGAGAACCCGGTCGACCTTCCGATGACGATCGGCGGCGAGAAGCGGATGGGCGGTGGTGAGCGGTTCGACGTCGTGCAGCCGCACAACCACAAGGCCCGCCTGGGCACGTACGCCAACGCCACCCAGCAGGACGCCCAGGACGCCATCGACGCGGCCCTCGCCGCCGCGCCCGCCTGGCGCGCGATGTCCTTCGACGACCGTGCCGCGATCATCCTGCGCGCGGCCGAGCTGCTGTCCGGCCCGTGGCGCGAGACCCTTGCGGCCTCCACCATGCTCGGCCAGTCGAAGACCGCCCAGCAGGCCGAGATCGACTGTCCCTGTGAGCTGATCGACTTCTGGCGCTTCAACGTCGCCTACGCCCGCCAGATCCTGGCCGAGCAGCCCCCGGCCAACTCCCCGGGTGTCTGGAACCGCCTGGACCACCGCCCGCTGGAGGGCTTCGTCTACGCGATCACGCCGTTCAACTTCACCGCGATCGCGGGCAATCTGCCGACCGCTCCTGCGCTCATGGGCAACGTCGTCGTCTGGAAGCCGTCCCCGACCCAGACCCACGCGGCCGTCCTGCTGATGCAGCTGCTGGAGGAGGCGGGTCTGCCCAAGGGCGTGATCAACCTCGTCACCGGTGACGGCATCGAGGTCTCCAAGGTGGCGCTCGAGCACCGCGACCTGGCCGGCATCCACTTCACCGGCTCGACCAAGACCTTCCAGTACCTGTGGAAGACGGTCGGCAACAACATCGAGAAGTACCGCTCCTACCCGCGCCTGGTCGGCGAGACCGGCGGCAAGGACTTCCTGGTCGCCCACCCCAGCGCCGACCGTGCGGTCCTCAAGACGGCGCTCACCCGCGGTGCCTTCGAGTACCAGGGCCAGAAGTGCAGCGCGACCTCCCGCGCCTACATCCCGGCCTCGATCTGGAACTCCGGTTTCAAGGAGGAGTTCGCCGCCGAGGTCGACTACCTGACCATGGGCGACGTCACCGACCTCGCCAACTTCATCGGCGCCGTCATCGACGAGCGCTCCTTCGCCAAGAACAAGGCCGCCATCGACCGCGCGAAGTCCGACCCGGCCTGCACGATCGTCGCGGGCGGCAGCTACGACGACTCGGTCGGCTACTTCGTCCGTCCGACGGTCGTCGAGTGCAACGACCCGGAGAACGAGGTCTTCCGCACCGAGTACTTCGGCCCGTTCCTCGCCGTGTACGTCTACGAGGACGACAAGTACGAGGAGATGCTGACCCAGATGGAGTCGGTGTCCGACTACGCGCTGACCGGCTCGGTCATCTCGGGCGACCGTGCGGCGGCGGCGTACACGATGGACAAGCTCCGCTACGCGGCCGGCAACTTCTACATCAACGACAAGTCGACCGGCGCCGTCGTCGGCCAGCAGCCCTTCGGCGGCGGCCGTGCCTCCGGCACCAACGACAAGGCCGGCGCCCCGCAGAACCTGCAGCGCTGGACCCTGACCCGCGCCATCAAGGAGACGCTGGTCCCGCCGACGGACTACACGTACCCGCACATGGGCTGACCGATCACCTGACGCCGCAGCCCCGCT
>NZ_JBFBBE010000229.1:0-6758 GCF_040682555.1 Streptomyces sp. NPDC051172 | reverse complement strand
CGGTCGGACCTGATCGACGGCTGCCTCATCGAGACCGGACTGATCATGGGAGCCGGATGATCGATCGGCCCGCCACCGCGAGTTCAACCCCGGTACCTCAATATGGACAGGGCAGCGGCGGCACCGTATCTGAAGGATGTGGTCGCGACCTTTCGGATGCCCCTGGCGGCGACGCTCGCCGGATATCGGCGGTGGTCGTTCCACCTCGCGGACGCGCTCGGCTACGACCACACGGAGGCGTACGGTGCGCTGGCTCGGCTGGTCTCCGACTTCGTCGACAACCCCGGCCAAGCCGGCAGTGACGACGTGATGCGGCTGATCGACTCGCTGGGGCGCCTGCCATGACCGCTGCGTCCGACCTGACCGTCGAAGAAATCCCGCCCATCCGGAAGGTCGAGCCAGCCGTCCTGGCCGTACTGGCCGACTGGACTGGGGTGAACCTGGATTCAGCCGAGGCGAGTGCCTGGGAACGGCGTGCCGCCGAGACCTACCCGCCGTGGCGTCGCAGGGAGTGGCTGATCGGCCGACTCACCGCACGGGCCGCCCTCAGTTTGCGTTATGGCAGACGGGCCGGCCAGGCGGAACTGGTACCCGACGGCGTGTCAGGTGCACCTCGGGTGCGCGGCTTGCGCGGGGTCGAGGTCTCGCTGTCCCACACCGGCGACCGGGTCGCCTGCGTCGTCGCTCCGGCCGGTCGTCAGGTTGGTATCGATGTGGAGGTCCGGGGTCGGTGCGACCCAGAGCTGGCCCGCCGCATCCTCGGCCCCGGCGAGACGATACCCGCCGGCCTCGATCCCACGGTGCTGTGGACGCTCAAGGAAGCCGCCTACAAGGCCGTCATCGGCAGGTGGTCAGGCCTGCGCGCATACCGGGTGCACTGGTTGCCGGACGGCCCAGCCGTCAGTGTGCCCGCTGGGCTGCGACTGCCCAGCCGGACGTTCGACTGGGAGGGGACGGTGGTGGCCCTCGTTGGCCACGAAGTACACACCACCGAATTGACCTTGCTGGACCCCGGGGCGCGCGGCACGTCCCTGACCGAACCGAAAGGACAACGTATATGAGCCTTCCCAGCGATGCCATCCTGCAGACCGTCCGCGACAATCTCGCCCGGGAGCTGGAGATAGCAGCCGACGAAGTCCTGGAGACGAGTCGTCTCGACGACCTGCCCCGCGCCGACTCGGTGCGTCTGCTCCGTGTGGTCTCCCGCCTCGAGCGTGAGTACGGCCTGGAATTCGACGACGATCAGATCCGGGATGCCGAAACAGTGGCGGATTTGGTCGCACTCGTTCTCGCCGCGCAACAGGCGGTGGTGCGATGATCGAGGCGGTGACCAATCGGCATTACGACCAGTCGCCGAAGCTGTTCGAGATGTTCCTCGATCAGCGGATGAAATACACCAGCGGCCTCTACGCCACCGGCGCTGCGTCCCTCGACGAAGCGCAGGAGGCGAAATTGCGCTTCGTCGCGGGCCTGTTGGGACTGCGCGGTGGCGAGCGGGTGCTGGACATCGGCTCCGGCTGGGGCAGCATGGTCTTGTTCCTGGCCCTGGAGCTGGGCTGCGACGTGGTCGGGGTGACCCCTTCGCCGCAGCAAGCGGCATTCATCGTGGCGCGCGCCACTGCGGCCGGGGTGGCCAACCGTGTCCGGATGGAGGTGGCACCGTTTCAGCAAGTGGCATTGCCGGAGCGAAGCTTTGACGCAGTAAGCGCGATCGGTGTGCTGGAACACTTCCCCGACCACGTCGAAACGCTGAAGGCCATCCGGCGTCTGCTGAAGCAGCGGGGCCGACTATACGTGTCCTCCTCTTGTTACCGTAGTGCTGCAGATAAGGCGGAATACGAGCCGCGGCCGGCGAGCGAGCACGCGGTCGAGGTGTTCGGTTACACCGCTATGCCGACGCTCTCCAACCTGATCCAGTCCTTCGAGGACGCTGGCCTTGGTATCTCTTCGATCACCGATCTCACGGCGGATTACCGCCGCACCATCGAAGCCTGGCAGGAGCGGATCGCGGCCCGGTGGACGGAACTGGAGCTGGTACAGCCCGGATTCGCGGAGGAGACCAACCGGTACTTCGACACGGCGAACGCGAGTTGGGGCTACACCGCCAAACATTACGCATTGAGCGCGATCAACAGCCGGATGGGCGAACTGCGGCTCCCCGGGAGGGTACTCTGATGGCCATCCGTCTCAGAGCTGCGGAACACCGCGCGGCCACGGCCATCCTCGGCGTCGGCGCCTATCGCGGCAGCCGGGTCGTAAACAACGCTGAGATTGCGGAAAACCTCGACTTGCCGGAGAAGTGGATCGTCGCTCGGAGCGGCATCCGTAGTCGTCGCTGGGCCATCGAGACCGAGACCCTGGCAGCGATGAGCGCCGCCGCCGCGAAGAACGCGCTCGCACACGCCGCGATCGCCTCGGAAGATGTGGGGTGCGTCATCGTCGCCACCATCACCCACCTCCAGCAGACCCCGGCGGTCGCGCCCGTCGTGGCGGCGGAGATCGGTGCGGTCAACGCCGGGGCCTTCGACCTCTCCGCGGCCTGTGCCGGGTTTTGCTATGCGCTTGCTCTCGCCAGCGACACTGTTCGGTCCGGGGGGAGCAGGTATGTCCTCGTCATCGGAGCCGAACGGATCAGTGACATGTTGGACCTCGACGATTCGTCCACCTCGTTCCTGTTCGCGGACGGTGCCGGCGCGGTTGTGGTCGGCCCCTCGGACGAGGTGGCGATCGGCCCGGTCGTCTGGGGCGCAGACGGTACCAGGAAGGACGTCATCCGCCAGGCCGCACCCTGGGACCGGCTGCGCTCGGACCCTGCCGGGCCCTGGCCCGGCCGGCTCGAGATGTCGGGAACGGCCGTGTATCGGTGGGCGATCCAAGAGATGGCGCCGGTCGCCCGTCATGCCTTGGAGTTGGCCGGGGTGGGCGTGGAGGACCTCAGCGCGTTCATTCCGCACCAGGCCAACGGCCGGATCGTCACCGCTGTCTCGACGGCGCTCAACCTGCCCGAGCATGTCCAGGTGGCCTTCGACGTGGCCGAGCAGGGGAACACGTCGGCGGCCTCCATTCCGCTGGCGATGAGCAGATTGTTGGCCGAAGGCGAGGTAGAACCGCGCGGGCTGGCCCTTCTGGTCGGCTTCGGTGCCGGCCTCGCCCACGCTGCGCAAGTCGTACGTCTCCCCGAGGGGGCGGCGTGATGCCCCGCCAGCCCGGCGGTCGGCAGGCGGCCATGCTGCTGGCCCGGTTGCGCCGCGCGACCGAGCACAGCGCGCGGTATCCGATTCTCGCCCAGCTGCGGGCGTTCGGCCCGGTGCTCCGGATGTGGCGCGGTGTGGTGGTCCTGGGATACCAAGAGGTCGCCGAGGTGCTGCGGGACGCCGACCGGTTCGGGCCGCCGCCCCCTGCTCGGCGGGATGCCACGCAGCCGGCTTGGCGGGACCACCCGGCGGCGCTGCTAGGTGCCGACTTGGTGACGCTCAAGGAGGGCGACGGCCACCGCGCAGCCCGCTCGGCCATGCACAGGGCGCTCGCCGACGCGCTTGGCGGGGACTTCGCCATCCGGGTGGAACGCCGGATTGATCAGGCGGTGGAACGACTAGCGGCCGAATTCTCGCGGACGGGTGCCGTGGAGGCCATGGGAACGCTGATCGAGCCGGTCGCGGCCGGTATCTTCGCCGATCTCTTCGGCGTTTCGGAGGCCGACACGGCGGCCGTGCTGCCGGCCGCATGGGCCTTCGCGAAGGTTATTGACGAGGCGCCTCAGTTGCTCACCGACGTCGAGGATCAGGCCGCGGGGACGCTGCTCGGCTTCGCGGCCCGAGTAGCCGACGGCGCGTCCCCCCTGCGAGGGCTCTCCCCTGCCGAAGCGGTGGGGGTCCTCGGCCCAGGGCTGGTCAACCTGTCCGCCGCCATCGGCAATCTGATCCAGACCCTGGACCGGTTCCCGTGGGAGCGGGAAGGTCTCCTTGGTGACCCGGTGGCAACAGACGCCGGTGTCGAGGAGTTGCTGCGCTACGACGCCCCCGCCCAAGGTACCGTGCGGATCGCACGGATGGACGCCGAACTGACCGGCGTCCCGATCGTCGCAGGCGATTCGATCATGGTCCTCACTGCTGCGGCGAACCGTGATCCAGCCCAGTGGGCTGACCCGGACGTTTTTCGCCCGTCCCGTCCCGGCCTCTCCCGGACACTGTCCTTTGGGCACGGAGCCCACAGCTGTCTGGGCCGGGCGATGGTACAGCTTGTGCTCAGCCGGATCCCGGCCCGCCTTTACCGCCGCTTCCCCACTCTGCGGGTGGCGGAGCCCCCCGTCGTCCGTCCGGCGTTGCTCAGGAACTACATGACGCGCCTGGTTCTGGAGGCGAGGTGAGCGAGACACGTTCCACGGTCGCCGTCATCGGCTCCGGAGTCGGGGGTTTGACCGCTGCGCATATCCTGAGCCGAGAACGATACGTCACGCTGTTCGAGGCCGACGCGAGACTGGGCGGGCACACGCACACCCATCGGGTGGGGGTAGCACAGCTGCCGGTGGACTCTGGATTCATTGTGCACAACGCGGCGAATTACCCCTTGCTGACCAGGATGTTCACCGAAGTCGGAGTCAGTACCCGGGGTTCGGAGATGTCGATGTCGGTCAGCTGCGAGGGGTGCGGTCTGCGTTACGTAAGCGGAAGCACGCTGCGGTCCGTACCGAGTAGGCCGCCCTCCGTCGACCGCCTCACCTGGCGGCAGGCTCTTGCCGAGATGGAGCGCTTCAACGGCCAGGTCAGCAAAGTGCTGGCTGAGCCCGCGACATCTCTCACCCTCGGTGAACTCCTGGAAGGGGAAGGCTATTCCGGGTACTTCGTGCGGCATCTGCTGTTGCCGCTGGTCTGCGCGGTGTGGTCGTGCGGTCCGAGCAGCGCGCTGCAGTACCCAGCTCGGTACCTCTTCCGGTTCCTTTCCAACCACGGTCTGCTGCACGGCAGCAGAGCGACCCGGTGGCGGACGATCGTCGGTGGCTCGGCGGACTACGTACGCCGCATCGTCGCCGGGCTCCCGGACGTTCGCCCGGCCACCCGAGTGGTGGCGGTAACCCGAGCCGCCCGGGGTGTCGAGGTGACCAACGAGCATGGCCGTACCGAATACTTCGATGCCGCCGTGATCGGCGCCCATCCGGCAGATGCCCTGGCCATGCGCACCGACCCCACCTGCGAGGAGCAGGAGGTCTTGGCGGCGATCAGCTATGTTTCCAGCGACGTGCTCCTGCACACCGACTCCCAACTGCTGCCGGAGGCGATGGCCGACCGGGCGTCGTGGAACTTCCGGCAGGACCACTGCGACGCCGCCGACAAAGATGTCAGCGTTAGCTACCACCTCAACCAATTGCAGGGCCTGCCTACCGGAACCGACTACGTGGTGACACTCAACGCCCCCGACAGGGTCGACCCGAGCCAGGTGCTGGCCGCTATGCGTTATGAGCACCCCCTCTACACCCTCGAGAGCCTGCGCGCCCAGGACCGGCTGGCGAGCCTCAACTCGCCTACCCTGGCTTACGCCGGGGCGTACCACGGCTGGGGTTTCCACGAGGACGGTTGCCACTCGGGTGTCGCGGCCGCACGGGCATTGGGCGTCTCATGGTGAGGTACCGGTGCGTGGTTACACACCACCGGCTGGAGGGGGCACGCTTCTCGTTCCGTCACCGCTTCCGGTTGTGGCTTACGGACCTCGACATGCCGGATCGGCGCGGCCGCCTCGCCCGGCTGCTGCGCAGTGTCCACCCGGCGGACCATTTGGGCGATCCCGGCCGGAGCCTGCGCCACAACGTGGACCACTTTCTCGGCCTGAACGGGATCGAACTGGCGGGTGGCCGGGTGCTGATGCTCTCTCAGGCCCGAGGGCTCGGCTATGCCTTCGATCCCATCACGGTGTATTGGTGCCATGACCGGGCCGACCGGCTCATCTGCTTGATCCTTGAGGTTCGCAACACCTTCGGCGACAGGCACTGCTATCTGGTGCGCCCGGACCCGATCGGCCGCGCGTGTTTCGACAAGGCCCTGTACGTCTCACCATTCTTCCCCTTGGACGGCCGGTACAAGAGCCGCGTCCACCTCGGCGAGGACACGCTACGGGTGACGTTCACGCTGACTCGGGGCGCGGGGAAGCCAGCCCTGGTTGCCACCCTGACTGGGGTTCGCGAGCCCAGCGGCGCCTGGCGAGACGCCTTTGCGTCCATCGGCAACCCGGTGGCGGCCCGCTGGACCACCGTAAGGATCCACTACCAGAGCTGGCGCCTGCGCCGCCGGGGACTGACTCTGCGGCGACGTCGAACCCACGCACCTCAACCCGGCGTCCAGCCTAGGACAAGGACGTGAACACGGATGATTGCGAAACAGATCCTGCCTGGGAGGACGCTGAGCGATGCTCTGCACCTCGTCGCACAGGCGCACCCCGAGGCAGCCTCGTTCTACCCCGGGACTGGTGAAGTACTGACCGCAGCCGAGCTGGATGCCCTGGCCACCGGCTACGCCGCCCATCTGCGACGCAACGGGGTGGGGCCGGGTGACCTGGTCGGGCTGATACACGGCACCGGGCCAGACTTCTTGGCCTGTCTGTTCGCCGTCCTGCGCGCCGGTGCGGCGGCCAGCGTGCTGCCGGTGCCCAGCAGGTCCGCCGATAGGGCAAGGGTCAAGGCCGGGAAGTTAAGGATCTTCTGGTCGGTGTCGAGCGTGTCGGGTCAGCAGGCGAGGGCGTAGGTGGCGGGGCCGGTCTTGTGGATCAGG
>NZ_JBFBBE010000228.1:0-6806 GCF_040682555.1 Streptomyces sp. NPDC051172 | reverse complement strand
CGGCACATTGTCTTCGCTTAGTTTCCGTGTGGCGATTGGCTCCAACTGGGCCGGTGGTCTGGGCGTTTGGGCTTTGCGCTGAGCCGTGTGGTGTTTCTACTGTCAGCGCTCATGATCTTGAGTTTCTTCTCGTCCCGGGGCTGGGAGTCCTGGGATGTCGAGCATCGGCCGTTGATCCCCGAGGGGATGCCCGTGCTCGTCGACGACGACCTGTGCTTCGAGGACGGTCCGGCTGCGCTGCGTCCGGCGGCGGTGGTGAACCGGTGGTTGCGTGAGCTCCCGGTCAGCGGGGCGCCGGCGCCGAGCTCGTGGGAGAACTACGCGCGGGTGGCCAAGGAGTGGGTGGAGTTCCTGGCCGTGCACGGGGTGGGGCTGTTCGACTCGCGGGTACGGCTGAAGGCTGGGTTGAGCCGGTACGCGGAGCACCGGGCGGCGGGCCCGTTGAAGACCCGGTTCGCGGCGACGACGTGGGGCCAGCACATGAGCATCCTGTCGTTGTTCTACCGGTGGGCGATCAACGAGGGATATGCGACGGCGGAGCCGTTCACCTACCGCGCCGCGCGGGCCCTGTTCGCGGGCACCGGCCGGGAGGTGAAGGTGAACCTGGCGGTCCGCCGCACCCCGAAGCCGCACGTGACGATCAAGTACCTGGAGCCGGACTTCACCGAGCTGTTCCGCAAGGGCCTGCGCGGGCTGGCCCCGGACGGCTCGCAG
This sequence comes from Streptomyces sp. NPDC051172, assembly GCF_040682555.1. Classification (NCBI taxonomy): domain Bacteria; kingdom Bacillati; phylum Actinomycetota; class Actinomycetes; order Kitasatosporales; family Streptomycetaceae; genus Streptomyces; species Streptomyces sp. NPDC051172. The sequence goes on along the minus strand of NZ_JBFBBE010000228.1, from coordinate 6,092 downwards.
GACACCGGCTTTCACGGCCGAGAGATGACCCGCAATGCGGCCGTCGGGGACCTCGCGCTGGCCACCGGGCTGCGGCTGCAGGAGTTCACCTACCTGCTGCCGTGGGAGATCCCTGCGCTGCCGCCCGAACCGACCGTGGTGCCGATCCCGTTCCCGGTGCCGGCCGGGATCACCAAGGGCAAGAAGTTCCGCACCACCTGGGTCTCCTACGAGGCCCTCGCCACGGTGCACGGCTACGTGGAGCTGGACCGGGCTGCCACCGCGGAGGGCACCTGGTGGCGGCCGCCGCCACGGTGGGGTGAGCCGTTGATGGTGACCGAGCCCGATGCGAGGGGCGGGCTGATCAACGGCATCCGGCGGCCCTGGGCATCGCTGACCCCGGCAGAACGCCGTCGGCTCGTCGCGCCGGAGGGCGGTTCGTGCCTGCTGGCGGTGAAGAACGGCGGCGGTCCGTTCACTGCGTGGGCGACGGTCTTCGAGCGGACCTCGGACCGGATCCGGGCCCGCTTCGAACCGCGGTTTCCGCACGTCTGGCCCCACCGATGCCGCCACACCTTCTCGATGAGGACCCTGGAATACCTGGTCACCGGGCACTACCGGCAGGCCGCCAAGCTGGTGCGGGACACCGATGCCGATGCCGCCCTGGTTTTCTACCTCAGCAAGGCCGACCCACTGCTGGTGCTCCGCGATTTGCTCGGCCATACCACTGTCCTCACCACGGAAAAGTATCTCCGGCGCCTGGACACCACTCGCATCTTCCGAGAGGCATACGAGGGGGCGGGCGCCGCGGCTGGACTGACCGACAACGCGGCCGCCGAACGGGAAGCCGCCGCCGAGTTCACCGTCGGCATCGAGGACGGGGCTTTCTGATGCCGACCATGCTGATCGACCAGCCCTTGGGAATCACCTGCGTGTTCAGCGACGGCAGCCGCGCGGCCTTCTCGCTGGACGGCTTGCCGAACCCGTTGCTGGCCCAGCAGCTGGCCACCGGCCTGGTGGACCTGATCCACCCGCACGGCACCGCGGATTCCGCCGGCACGGTCAACCATTACGCCCAGGCGATCCGGGGCATGGTGCGGACCCTGGCTGAGCAGGGCTTCACCGGTGGCCTTGACCAGCTCAGACGGGGCAGGCTGGCCGAGTATTTGATGGGATGCTCGGGCGGCCGGGAGGCGTGCACCCGCGCGATGGTAGAGGCGTTCGGCCAGGCCAACGGCTCGCTGGCGGACGGGGTGCTGGAACTCGCGGCCGGACGGAACTTCAACGTTCAGCCGAACCACCACGCCCTGCCTCCCTACTCGGAGACCGAGTGGCAGCGGCTGGGCGACCTCTGTCGACTGCTCGTCGAGGAGTCGTACGCGGCCCACCGGCAGGCCCTGACCGCTGTCGCTCACGGACAGCATCCCGCCGAGGGCGGATGGACTCCCCAGAACATTCGCTGGCTGCTGGCCACCGTCGGACCGGTGAGCATTTCCGAGTTCGGCCGCAACGTCGGCATCTCGGCCGCTTTGGTCCACCGCCGCGGCGGTTTCCACGACGCGACGCAGGCCCTGTTCCCGCACCTGGAAGTACTCATCGCCTACCGGCTGTTGTTCGGCATCTACTCCGGCATCGTGCCGGACGGCATCGAGGACCTGGTCACGCAGGACGTCGACTGGGCCGGGGACTCCACGATCCTGCTCTCCTACGTCAAGGGCCGCACCGCGGCCGAGAGCCTGAATCTGCCGCGCAGGGCCGTGCGCTTGCTGGAGCAGTGGCTGGCCCACTCCACGCTGTTGCGGAGCTTCGTTCCGCCGGACGAGGGCCGCAAACTGTGGTTGGGACTGAGCCGGGCCGGCGGTGACCGCCGGGTGAGGCAGTTCGACCGCGTCGCCATCCAGCGGTGGGTGAAGCGGCACCAGCTGGTCGGGGACGACGGGCAGCCCCTGAAGATCCACCGGTCCCGGATCCGCACCACGCACGAGGCGATGCGGGACAAGAGCACGTGGACCGGCAGCGGCCGGGCCACCATCGACCCGAACCACACCCCCGCCGTCGAAGGCGACCACTACCTGACGGCCACGACCCCCGCCCAGCACCGCGCGGTCGAGGCCGTGATCGAAGACGCCCAGCATGACCTGCTGCGCAGGTCTCATCCGCCGACGGTGATTACCGAAGAAGAGGCCGCCGCCCTGGCCGAGGGCTACCCGCAGCTGGTGGCGGACCTTGCACTGGACGACGACGTGATCGCCGAACTCGTCGGCGGGCAACGGGATGTGTTCACTGCTGCCTGCGGCGATCAGCTGTCCGGACTGCACGGCCCGAAGGGCAAGCCCTGTCCGGCTCGCCCCTGGGTCTGCCTGTTGTGTCCCCTGGCGGTGTTCGCACCACGGCATGCGGTCAGCCTGCTGCGGCTGAAGGCGTTCTTCAGCCGGCAGTGGCAGCAGATGCCCGCTGCCCACTTCATGGCGGTCTTCGGCCCCTACGCCACCCGCATCCAGCAGGTCCTGGACCGCTTCGATCCGGCCGTGGTCACTGCGGCCGCCGCCCACGTCACTGACCGGGACGACGAACTTCCCCTGCGGCCCGAGGAGATGACGGCATGAGCACCGCACTCGCTCCCGCATTCGACGGACGCTCGGCCGTCTTTGCGGGCGCCGATATCTGCGCCGAAGCGGGTCTGACGCTACCCGGCGATGCCGCTCGCCCCGCGTTCGAGGACGACATCTGGGACTTCACCCACGTCATCGGACTGCCGACCCAGCTGAGCCCCTCGCTGCGGCGCTTCGACTTCACCCTGATCGCGGACTCGCGTTGGCGACTGGTGGCCAAGGAACTGGTCCTGGCGATGCTCGCACCACGCCACCAGACGGTCGCCCCATTGCCCCGCGCCTTCCGCAACCCGCTCCATGTCACCAGTTGTCGCGGTCGTCTCGACGAACTCGTCCGCTTCTTCAGCTGGCTGAGCGACCGGGCGACCAGCAGCCTGCAGCAGATCACCACTCGGGACTGCGAGGCATACCTGGCTCACCGCCGCTACGTGCTCGACGAGGACGGAGCCGTGATCGGCGAGAACAGCCATGCGACCAGGAGATCGGCCGCTCAGGTCGTCGTCGACCTGGTGAACTACCGCGACCTGTTCACCGCCGACCGCGTTTCCGCCGAGCTGCGGCCCTGGGGCGGTGCCACCGCCTCCGCCGTCGCGGAGATGCCCAGCGGCCGAGAGGAGAACAAGACCCAACCCGTCGCGGACGAGATCATGCAGCCGATGCTCGCGGCCGCCCTCTACCTGGTGTCCACGCTGGGCCCGCACTCCGTCGATCTGGCACACAAGATCCGCGACTCCGACGTTCACTCGGTACGGCGAGCCCAAGGACTCCGCCGCGTCGGCCCCAAGAACCGTGTCCCGGTCCGGGAACTCAGCGAAATCCTCGCCGAGTACACGCGAACGTGCACAGCCCTGCCCATGCTGGAGGATCATTACATCTCGAAACGCCTCGAACAGGGCTGGGCCGAGGACGATCCCCTTCTCCCGGTGGCCATGGGCACCCTCGCCCGCCGGGCCGGGCTGAGCCAGTTCTGCCATCCATGGCTGCCCACCATGCGGCCGATACTGGAAGACGCCCTGGCCCAGGTCGGCGTCGAGAGACCGTTCGGCCGCGAAGCCGACCTGGTCCCCACGGCCGACGGAACAGCGTCACTGCCCTGGACTCTGCCGCTGTCCCGGCTCCAGGCCGTCGCCCTGGTCGGCATCGTCCGCACCGCCGCGATCATCACCGCTGCCGCCATCTCAGGCATGCGCGCGAGTGAGCTGATGGAATTGCGCATCGGCTGCCGGCGCCCGCCCGAAGAGTCCGTCCCGGGCCTGACCCGCTACCGGATCGCAAGCAAGATCGTCAAAGGGCAGCCGCTGGGCGGCACCCACGATGAGTGGGTCGTCATCGAGCCGGTCTATCGAGCGATCGAGCTCCTTGAGCAACTGCACGATGTCTCGGCAGAAGGCGCCTTGCTGATCGGCCGGTTCTCCTTCAACGTCCGCTTCAAGTGGTTCAAGAACTGGGTCAACTCCGAGATCGGGAAGCGACTTGGCCTGGCGTCGATCCCGGCGGGACCAGTCAACCTGCGGATGCTGCGGCGGACCTTGTCTCTGGAGATGGCCTACCGGCCCGGCGGCGTCCTGGCCACCAAGATCCACATGAAACATATCGCCGTGGCCACAACGGAGGGCTATGCCTCGCGTCCTGGCGGGGCTCAGGCCGAACTTCTGGCCGAGGTCAACAAGCACGAGAGCGAACGCAACCTCCAACTGGTTCTGGAGGAGTTCCGAAATTACCAGCAGGGTGTCCTGCCCGCCGGTCCTGGCGCCCGCAGCCTCACGGAGTTCTTCGCCAGCATCGACGCCCGGGTCGATACGTCCTCGCCCGCAGCACCGAAAGTCCAGCGCAACGACCGTGACATCCTCAACCTGCTGACCAAGCGAGCCAAGACTCTGCACCTCGGACCGGCGAACTACTGCTGGTTCACCGACCCCTCCCGGGCGCTCTGCCTCAAACTCGCGGGCACCCCCACCGCGGACCGGCCGCTGATCGGAATGTGTGACTCGGCCCGCTGCCCGCAGGCCACCCACCACCCCTGCCACCGCCCCGTCTGGACCGAGCACGCCGAACGCACCGAGACGTTCATCGGCCAGCTCGGCGCGACGCGCAAGACCGAACGCACCCGGCTCCAAGCCGACCACGACCGGGCCCTCCGCGTCGTCGCCGAAATCGACGCCGCCAGCACGATGAACGAGGCATCCGCATGAGAATCTCCGCAGCCCAGCGGACCGAGAACGAGAACCGCATCCGAGCCGCCATGGACCGACTCCTCCGCGGAGAGATCCCGCCCGGCGGAAAATGCGACATCAAGACCCTCGCCCGCGAAGCGGGCGTCGACCGCACCGCGTTCTACGGCACCCGTCCCTACGCCTACCTCCGCACCGAGTTCGAGCGACGCCTCCAAGCCCTGCAGCAGGCCGGCGATATCCCCGACCCTCGTGAGGCCCAGATCACCCGTCTCAAGGCGGAGAACGCCAAGCTCAGGGAACGGCTGACCCAATCGGAGCAGACGATCACCGAGCTCACGGACTTCCGCACCCAGACCCTGGCCCGGCTCGCCGCACAGCACGAGGAGATCGTCCGGCTCCGCGAGGCAGCCGCCGGAACAAGCCGCGTCAGCCGCCTCCCAGCACCACGAACCACGGTGATCGGGACCTGCAGTTGAGGGGGGCGCGGGCAGTGGTCCCGTCAGCCGCTGTTGCGAAAGACGAGCAGATAGCGCCAGAAGAGGAGCCTGCGGATGCTGCATCCAGGCAGCAGGACCGCGGCCTCCCGACGGATCTGAGGCAGGGGAACGGTCGGCTGTCTCACCGGTGCTTTCACCTGTTCTCGACCGGTCGCAGCGGCGGCAGGGCGAAGCCTGTCCTTCATGGCGGCGGTCAGCCTGGCGACAGCGTTGACGGGCACGGCCGCCAGGCTCCAGGCCCAGTCGAGCCGGGTTTTCTCCGGATAGCAGCCCAAGATCACGAGGACGCCGCCGGGCGCGAGTGCGTCCCGCAGTGCGGCGACGGTGTCGAACGGCATGTGATGGATGCTGGCGAGGCACGAGATGAAGTCGTAGTGAGCCTTGGGCAGTTCGACTTCGGTGACGTTCGCGTGCTGGAAGCGGGGGCCCGGGTCACCGGCTATCCGCTCCGACAGCGCGCGGGCCTCCGAGATGGCCTCCTCCGACGGGTCGATCGCATCGACCTCTATGCCCAGGTGAGCGAGCCGACGAGCGAACCGGCCGGTCCCACAGCCGACGTCCAGGGCCGCACCGCAATTCGGCGGCACCTGGCGCAACAGCAGACGGTGATAGTGGTCGTTGTGATCAAAGGGCATGGTCCGACCCTGCCACAGCGGACGCGCATGGCCCGGCAGTTCCACCACCAAGATCCAGGCAGTGAACTGCATCACACCGGCGGAGCCGGAATACAACACGCGCCGCTGTCACCGTCGCGAACGCGGTTCCGACAGCGGACCTGCTCAATGACCACACGAAGTCATCCGCACACGGCCTCTGCGGACACAAGGCAC
>NZ_JBFBBE010000227.1:0-6868 GCF_040682555.1 Streptomyces sp. NPDC051172 | reverse complement strand
CCGGATGACAGGGAAACCGTCATGTCCGGTTCGGCGGGAGGCCGCGCGGAACAGGACCTGTCACAGCAGGCACCTCACCGCGCGGCCGACCCAACGTCGTGGCTGTCCGGCTACCGCCGACTCAGCCCCCGCTACGAGCGGAAATTCCCGCAACTACCTGGCCTTTCTCGGCCTCGCCGCAGCCCTGTGCTGCTACAAGCGACTCATCCGCCTCACCACGTAGGACACGGTCTTAACGAACTGGGAGTCGACGATCACGCGGACCGGCCAGGGACACCGGTGCCGCCGGAGACGAAGCCGTCGGCGGAGCTGGTTAAGGACGTGCCGCAGGACGCCGACCTTCGCCCAGCGGGCGAAGTAGCCGAACACGGTGCGCCACGGGATGCCGAAGTCGGCGGGCAGCGCCCGCCACTTCGCGCCGTTATCGGTGATGTAGCGGATCGCGTCGACCACGCGTCGGCGGGGCCACTTCTCCGGCGCCCTGCCCCTAGCGGTCCGGCAGGCGGGAGGCGCCAACAGCGGAAGCTGCCGTCCATCGCGAACACGGCCGTGCGCCGCGCTCGCGGACCACTCTGCCATCGCCCGCAGCGTGTTGTAGGGCCCCCACGCGGCGGCGCCGGGCACGAGGAGGACACGGGCGGTGTCAGGCACGGCCCGGCCCCCGTCCGGCCAGCGGCGACGGCGCGACGCTCGCGGCGCCGGGCGACTCCGTGGCGTACAGGGCTGGTTCTCCGGCGGGCACGGTCACCGTGCCGCGGTCCCACCCGTTGCGGTGCGAGCTCATCGGCCGCCTCTCGGTCCGGGATCCGGGCCCGGAAGCGTGCCGAGGCCCTGGCTGACGCCGCTTGACACTGTACGGCCGCACCCCGAGGACAATCCCAGATCCCCGAACGGAGACCTGTCGGGTGTCGGGGCGCCGCTCCTAGCTTCTTGTCCCACGCGGTCCGGACGCGCCCGGACACCGTCCAGAGGGAGCCCTGCCCGTCATGACAAAGCAATCCCCCGAGATGATCCACGCGCTCGCCTACGGCGCCTACCCGGCGCGGTGTCTGCAGGTCGCCGCCGAGATCGGGATCGCCGACCGGATCGACGACGAACCGGTCCCGCCCGGCAAGCTGGCGGCCGCCTGCGGGGCCGCTCCCGGCGCGCTCGACCGGGTCCTGCGGCTGCTCGCCTCGTTCGGTGTCTTCGAGGAGCGCGACGGCGGCTTCGCGCACACCGACGCGTCCCGCGTGCTGCGCGACGACCACCCGATGAGCGCGCGCCCGCTGCTGCGCCTGATGGGGCTGCCGATGCACCTGGACAGCCTCGCCCTGCTGCAGCACACCGTCATGACCGGGGAACCGGCCATCGAGGTGCTCCAGGCCGAGGGGCTCTGGGCCTACCTGCAGGAGCGGCCCGACGAGGCCGCGATCTTCGACCGCGCCATGACCTCCAAGGCGGCGGCCGACGTCCCGGCGGTCGTCGACGCCTACGACTTCACGCCGTTCGGCCGCATCGCCGACATCGGCGGCGGCCGGGGTCACCTGCTGCGCGGCATCCTGGACGCCGTACCCGGCGCCGAGGGCGTCCTGTTCGACCGGCCGGGCGTCATCGAGGCCCTGGCCTTCCCCGACCACCCGCGCCTCGCCCTGTGTGCCGGGGACTTCTTCGACGAGGTGCCCGCCGCCGACGCCTACGTCCTGATGCACGTCCTGCACAACTGGGACGACGAACGGACCGCGCGGATCCTCGCCACGGTACGGAAGTCGGCCGCCCCAGCAGCCACCCTGCTGGTCGTCGAGAACGTCCTGCCCGACGAGCGGCCGACCCCGGCGGCTCTCACGATGGACGTCATCATGCTCGCCCTCACCCGCGGCCGGGAACGCACCGAGGGCGAGCTGTCCGCGCTCCTGGACGCCGCCGGCTTCCGGTTCACCGGCATGACGGAGACCTCCGGCACCATGCGCATCGCCGAGGCGAGGGCGGTCTGACCCGTCGAAGCGCACGGCGATGCGGCGCCACCCCGGTCGTCGGGAGCCCGGCCGGGGTGGTGCCGCACTGCTGTGCTCCGCGGTGCTGCTACGCGGCGGGGCCCAGGATCACGGCGCCGACGAGCCCAGGTGGGCACTTTGGCGAACGTCACCGTCTGCCGCCGCCGGGGCCGTGCTCAGCGCTCTTCGGGTCCCGCACCGCCGGCCGAGCCGGGTCCTCACGGCCTGCCGGGCGGGAGTTGGGGCCCTGGCACTACCGGAGCCGGTGGGCGGACTCCTGAGGAAAGATCGACTGGAGGGCCACGACGCCCAGGCCGAGGGTGAGGCAGACAAACGCGGTGACTGCCAGCCACCACGGGGCGCCGCTCAGTGCCACCACCAGGCCGGTGACGCCAGTGGCCAGCAACGAGATCAGCGGTCGAGCATTTGCGAGGAGTCCCCTGGTTCAGACGGGCACCCCGGTCGGGGTGCGAGTGCCGTGCCCGGATTGTGCGCTGCCGGTGCGTCCGCTTCACAGGCGAAAGGGACGTTCTGTGTATCGGTGGGTGTCCCATGCGGAACCCGTCCTTGTCGAAGGCGCGCTGCCAGGCCGCCTCCATCGCCTGCTCCAGGGTCTGGGTGCTGCGCCGGTGGGCGGAAGCGGCCAGCCACCGGAGGAGGTGGGGCGGGGAACCGGCGACAGTTCGGCGGCCACCGAGCGGCCGGGCCATGTCCAGGACGGCATCTGGACGAGGAACTTCGGTCTCGCGGCACTGGGATACCTGCGGGTCAGGCGTTGGAAGTCGCGGGCGGTGCTGCGGGCCTCGCGCAGCTTGTGGAGGTAGAGCGGGGCGGCCCCGTCGTCCGCGGCCCAGGTGATGAAGTCCTCCATGGTCTGCAGAGTCGCGGCGCGGGCTTCGGCCATGAGCCGGTGCTGGTCTTCGGTGGTGAAGAAGCCGAAGCGGCACGCCTCGTCGGCGGGCACGTCCAGGGCGATGCGCAGACGGGGCTCCTCGGGGAAGACGTGGTTCCAGTCGATGAGGACGGCTGCGATGAAGCCGAGGACCTGCGCCGGGCGCAGCCCGGCGGCCGCGATGATTATCTAGTGCTGTCAACTCTCCCTACAGGTCGGCCCGTTGGAGAGGTGTAAGGCAAGTTAGCCCCCCCTTTTCGCTTCGTGCGGCTGAGCTGGTCGAATCGCGGTGAAGCGGTGGTTTCGGTTCCTCGTGGCTGGGTGGGCGTAGTCGGGGCCCGACGCACGGGTCGGGTTCTCCAGGGGTTCCTCGGGTCGTGGGTGGTCAGGGGCGGTGCCGCGGTTCAGGTGGCTGGCCGTGGCAGGGCTGTCAGGTGGGCGAATGCGCTGGTCAGCTCGTTTGGCCAGGGCCAGGTCGCAGAGATCCGCAGGTGCAGGCGGCGGCCGCCTCGGGTGATGCGGGCAGCTGCGTGCAGCAGCCGGTAGCGGAGCTTCTTCGGCTCGGCGGTGGCCAGTTCGCCTTCCAGCGGCAGGGTGCGCATCCAGGCGAGCAGGTCGAGGGCGGTCAAGGACAGCTCGAGCCAGGCGGTGTTGATTGCGAAGTGGCGTGAGGGGAAGCAGCCGAAGCCGGTGATCTTACCGCAGCGGATGCGGTCCTCCACGCGCGCGTGCGCGCGGTGGCGGACTTCCAGGTGCTGCAGGGAGCCCTGGCTGTAGGGGGTGTCGGTGAGGAAGACCTGGTGGCGCATGCCCTCGTCCAGGTCGAACAGGAACAACTGGGCGCCGGGGTGCGGTCGCTCGCGGCGGACGATGATCCGTGTGCCGTGGGGGTAGCCGGAGAGGTCGACCATGCCGGTCAGCTCGGCGACCTCCGCTCCTTGGCGCAGGGAGCCGTCTTGTTCCAGCGTGGGGTGCCAGACGCGTTTGGGCAAGGCTCGGATCGCTCGGCGGACCGGCTCGGTGACGGCGTATCCCACGGAGAAGAATGTACGGATGCCCCGTGGTCGCAGGTCACGCACGTGAGCCAGGAACGCCTTGGCTCCTCCTGCGCTGTCGGCGCGGACGAGGATGGGGGTGCCGTGGCGGTCGGCGTCGGGGATCTGGGCGAGTGCCGCTTCCAGGACGGTGGTGTGGTCGGCCACGGTGTTGGCGCCGGCGTTGCCGGGCCTGAGCACTCCGGCCAGGGCCTCGCCGGTGTTGTCCAGGAAGCACAGCAGCGGGTGGTAGCCGAAGCCGCGCTTGTAGGTCGCCGCGGCCTGTTCTTTCTCCGACATCACCGCCAAGTCCGCTGCTATCCGCCCGGGCTGGTGCCCGGTGCCACGTGGTCGCAGGTGTCGCAGCGCGTCGGTGAAGGCCGCGGTCACTCCGGTGGCATCGGCCAGATCCGCCAGCAGTCGGGTCCCGGCATGGCTGAACACCCCGCGGCCGTCAGCCGAGACGACGAGCTTCGGGCGCGACCCGGTCGCGTGCACGCAGAAAGTGCCTTCCTGCTCGGACTGCAGAGACCTTAGAAAAGCCTCATCGTCCCAGCTCAGGAGGCACTTTCGCTTTCCCGCTCAAGATCCGGACGCCGCAGCAAGTGAAACGCGCAGGCTAGGATGTAAACGGCAATCTGCCCAGTTCAAACGCCCTCTGAGGATCTGACGTGGCTTCGATCAGGGCTCGACAGGTCAGTGTTTCGGCCAGGTGCACCCTGTATGCCCGTGATCCGGAGGGATCGGATGCCGGCAGGACGCATCGGGCTGCCACCAGTGCGGCGGCCCTTTTCCTGGCTGCTGCTTCGACTGGCTGACCGTTGAGGAACTCTTCGGCGAGGTGGGCCCGCAATGGCGTTCCCCCCAGGTTTGAGGTGAATCACCTGTATCCATCCCGGCTGCGGCATCGAGCCGGGTAGTGGCATGGTGAGTACGCGGGAGTTCGGGCCGCCGCTGCTTCTTCTGTGGTTCCGTCTATGCGGCCGGGCCCAGGGTTACAGGCAGTTCGACCACGTCGTTGCCCATGAACGAGTGCTGGGGCACAAGTTGGTCGGGCGCGACGGCGAGAGCGAGCTGGGGGAAGCGCTCGAACAGGGCCGGGAGGGCCACTTCGGCTTCGAGGCGGGCGAGCGGGGCTCCGAGACAGTAGTGAATGCCGTAGCCGAAGGCGAGGTGCTGCTTGTCGGCGCGGTCGATCTGGAAGCCGGCGGGGTCGGCATGGACCGCCGGGTCGCGGCCGTGGGCGCCGAAGCCGATGATGACAGCATCACCGGCCGCTATGACGACACCCTCACCCAGGTCGATGTCCGCCGTGGCATACCGAAGCGGAAAGTGCATGACGGGCGGGTGCACGCGCAGTGCCTCCTCGATCACGTCGCTCCAGCGGGCCGGTTCGGCGCGAACCTTTGCGAGCTGGTCGGGGTGGGTGAGGAGTTCGCGTACCGCGGCTCCGATCAGGGCGACGGTGGTTTCGCTGCCGGCACCGATCATCAGGATGAGGGTGGAGACGAGTTCGGCCTCGCTGAGCCGGTCGCCGTCCTCGTCGTGGGCGGTCAGCAGCACGCTCGTCATGTCATCGCCGGGCATCAGGCGCTTGGTATCGATCAGGGACTGCATCGCGCGGTAGAGGTCCTGGGCGAGGATCTCGGACTGCTCGGGCGTGACGTCCGCTGCGAACACGGCCCCCATGACACGGAGCATCTCGGGCCGCTGGTCCGCGGGGACACCGAACAGGTCACAGATGACCCGGGTGGGCACTCCGTGCGCGAACCCGGCACGCAGGTCGACGCGTTCGGTGGCACCACGGCGCTCCAGCGCATCCAGGAGATCGGTGACGACGGCCTCGATCCCGGGCCGCATCGCCTCGATCCTGCGGGCGGTGAACGCCTTGCTGATCAGCTGCTTCAGGCGTGTGTGGTCGTCCCCGTCAGAGGTGGTCATGTTGATCACGTCGACAAACGGGTACAGCCACGGAACGTCGCCGGGCCGGTGTCCCGGCCAGGACTTGCGCGGGTCCTTGGAGATGTGCGGGTGGACAAGGAGTTCCTTGGCGATGTCACCGCGGGTGACCGACCAGGCCACGACGCCGTCCGGCAGGTTCACGCGGACGGCGGGGCCGGCAGCCCGGAGTTCGTCGAGCTGGTCGTACAGGCGCCTCCCGGCGTCGAGAGTCACGGTCTCTGTGGGAGTACTGGTCACGTCGTAGCTCCTGGCGGTTCGGCTGCGATGCGCAGGCATGTCGCGGATACGTGGGGCGGGCGAAAGGAGTTGACGCCGGAGGAAGGTGTGCGCGGGTGCACCTTCGGCACGTCAGAACGGCAGCACCCTAGGGCCGCACCACAGGGGCAGGGACAGATCCCCGAACGGGGACCTGTCGGATATCAGGCCCGCCTGCCTACGTTTCGTCGTGCGCCAACCATGTCCGTCCGGCGGCCGGTCGGCGCACTGCGTACTTCGGTGCCGGACCGGCGAGTGGGTCATGACTCCTGATGACGTAACCACCCCGTCCTTAGCCGGAGTCTCATCGCGGGCTGTCAAAGCCGGGACACCGGGTAGCCGAAATCGCCGTCGACCGCCACTGCCAGGACAGGCGTTTCACCAGCCAGCTGACGCTGCCTCCCACAACCGCTCCCCGCTCACGGGGCGCATCGTGCTGAAGCCGGTACAGCGTCGGTGGCGGATCGAAGAGACTTTCAGGCGCCCGAGGCATCGGGAAAGACGGGGTGGTTACGTCATCAGGAATCATGACCCACTCGCCGGTTCCGCACCGAAGTACGCAGTGCGTCAACCGGCCGCCCGACGGACATGGTTGGCGCACCACCAAACGTAGGCAGGCGGGCCTGATACCCGACAGGTCCCCGTTCGGGGATCAGTCCCCAACGTCGCTTCCTTGCCGGGTGATCCTTTAGGATCCGGGGCTTGTGGCTCGTGATCATGTGGTGGGGGATGGCTTCCCGGAGCGGATACGG
>NZ_JBFBBE010000226.1:0-6877 GCF_040682555.1 Streptomyces sp. NPDC051172 | reverse complement strand
CACCCCCACGACCCGCCGCCGGGCCACATGGGCTTCCTCTTGGGCACCGGCGGGGTTCCGCGGCGTTCCGTCGCCGCGGAACCCGGCCTGTGCAGGGAGAGGAAGGGGCGTCATGTCGCGCATTCACATACCGGTGGACGAACTCGCCGACACCATGGCCGCGCTGCAGGACATCCGCGAACGGATCGACAAGACAGCGAAGTTGAGCAATGTCGGTTCGGACGACGATGTGGGCGACCACGGTTTGATCTCGGCCGTCAACGGCTTCGACGACGCATGGTCGGCCGGCCACGAACGGGTCCAGGAGAACGTGGACACGTTCAAACAGGCCGCGCAGGGCATCGTCGACAACTTCACCGACACGGACAACGAAGCTGCAAAGGCGTTGGATGAACCTGCTTGAGGCACAGGACGGGGACAGGCCGCCGCGGCTGCTGCCCTCTGATGAGCGGCCGTCGGGCGCTCCGGCGCGCTACACGCTGAAATACCCGTCCAGTTGGGCGCACCTCGACCTCGACCCGAACACCAGGGATGTGGCGATCCGGCGCCGGATCGAGGAGCAGGCGAAAGGTGTGGAGGTCGAGCGCGAGCGAGTGGACGCCCTGATCCGGGACACCCGCAAGAGCGCACGCGAAGCCTATGCCCAGGGCGCCCTGCAGGTCGGCTACCTGCTCGGGTTCCTCCCGGACGGCAGCACGCTGAACGCCACGGCGATGGTGCTGCGGACCCGGATCCCCGAGGGTGAGCCGACCGATCTGCCGCAGATGATGCTCGCCGCGGGCGTGCAGAACAGCCGGACCTCGGTCGGGCGGGGTACCGACCTGAACCGCGTGGAGATCATGGAGCTGCCCGAGGTGGGCAGCGTGGGGCGGATGACCTCGCTCGAGGACTTCGACTACTTCGGTCAGGCCACCATCCGCACTGCCGTGCACCAGGTGGTGATCCCCGTGCCGTCGAGCCGGGACCTGATGATCCTCGCCAGTACGACGCCCAACATCAGCCTGGCGGAGAAGTTCTTCGAGGTGTTCGACGCCGTCGCCGGGACCTTCCGGTTCCACGACTCCGAGGACCCTCCGCAGGACGTCGTCGCCGGCGCCGAGAACGGGAAGTGAGGGCGGGACATGGCACGGCCACCGCTGGCCGACTGGGAATCGGTGTTCGGCTTCTCGTCGGACCCGACACCCGGCGACCCCGAGATTCTTGAACGACTCGCCTCGGAGTACCGGTCCATCTCCAACGACGCCCAGTCCGCCCACTCCGTCGTCGCCCGGCTGGACTCCGACGAACTCGGCGAGGGCAAGTCCATGGAGGCGCTGCGGACACAGCTCAAGGAACTGCCCACCCAGGTCGGCAAGCTCCAGTCGTCCTACGAGGCGGCCGCCGACGCGATTGCGAAGTACGCCACCGGCCTCCGGGAGAGCCAGGACCAGGCGGACCGGGCGCTGGAAAGGGGCCGCGAGGCGAAACAACGGCTGGACTCGGCCATCGAGGTGGCGTCCGCGGCAAGCGCCCACGTGAAAAGCCTCGACAGCGCTCAGCCCCCGCCCCCCGACGACGAGGCGGCCCGGAGCAACGCCCGGCGTGCCATGGCTGACGCGAAGGAGGCGGAATCCTCGGCCGCGCAGTCCGTCGAGTCGGCTCAGGCGGAGCTGGAGGCCGCCCGGCTGCTGGCCGTCGACGCGCAGGAACTGCGCACTTCCGACGCGGGTGTGGCCAAGCGCCAACTGGAGGAGGCCCAGGGCGAGGCGGTCAAGGGGAAGAGCTTCTGGGACAAGATCGGGGACATCCTGAACCAGGTCTTCTCCATCATCGGAACCGTTCTCGGTGTCATCGCCATGTTCGTCGCCGGCCCCATCGGCGTCGCTCTCACCATCGGCGCTCTGGTCTTCGGAGCCGCTTCGCTGGGCCTCACCATCGCGAAGGGGGCCGATACCGGGCACTGGGACATCGTGGGCATCGTCCTGGGAGTGGTGGGACTCGCCGCGGGCGGGATCGGCGTCCTCGCCGGCAAGGGCATCGGCGCCCTGGGCAAGGTCGGCCTGGGGCAGTGGATCAAGAACCTCTTCAAGAAGTGGTATCCGTCGGAGGTCTTCACGGAGGCACCGTGGATCGAGATGCTTCCCGGAGGGGGCTGGGCGTCCCACATCCCGCCCACCGTTGTGGTCGGTGGCCGGCCGCCGCTGTCGCTGATCGACGGCATCCTGGACGGGCTGGGACTCGTCACCGGCATCGGCGGCCTCATCTACGGGCCCATCGAGTTCACCGGGAACGCGCCGGGCGGGTCCGTGGACGCCTGAGGCACCGTCCACGACTGAGGGCTCCCGCCGGTGTTCAACGGCGGGAGCCCTCGGTCCGGGTGGACGACCGGTCAGTCCCCGGCCGCCGGGAGCACCGTCTCCGGGACCTGGACGGTGCGCAGCACGCCGTCGCCCAGGTGCAGGATCGCCCGGCCCGGGCGGGTCGCGCCCAGGCGGCTGCGGGGCACCTTGACGCCGATGAGTTCGCCGTCGCTCATGTTCTGCGGCTTCAGCAGCAGTCCGCACCGGTGGCGGCGGGCCTCGGTGTGCCAGCCGGAGAACCCGGAGGAGAGCCGGTCGGTCTGCCCGGCGATCACCAGGCCCCGGCGGGTCTCGGTACCGGACTTGGCGATCCGGGTGAGGACGGCCTCGGCCTTCGTCTTCAGCAGCAGGTCGCCGTCGTCCAGGAGCACCACGGCCCCCCGCCTGGAGGACTCCAGCGCCTCCTCCAGCGCGATGGGGTCGATGTCGGACTCGTCGAACACCGCGAGGACCCCGGGCCGCCCGGCGAGGCGGCGCAGCGGCGACCTGGCGGGCGCACCGACGACGACGGGCATCCCGACCGACAGCAGCGAGAGGGCCAGCGTCGCCAGGACGGTGCTGCGGCCCGAGCGGGCGGGGCCGGCGACGAGGAAGGTCGGCGTGAGGCCGAAGTCCGGTCCGTACGCGGTGAGTTCGTCGCCGCCGACCCCGGCCAGGGCCCAGCGCGCGGACGTCAGCGGCTGCGGCACGTACCGGACCGCCTCCTCCCAGGTGAGCCGGTCCGGCAGGGTGTCGACGCGGAACGGCCGGGTGGCGGCGGGCAGCTGGGCCGCATCCCGGCGGCACTGCTCGGCGATCTTCTGGAGCGCCACGGCCTGCGCCTGGCCGCCCGGGTCGTCCGTGAGGAGTGCGATCTGCGCCTCGGCCTTGTCGGCGGCGCGGAAGGCGCGGCCCGGCGGGATCTCGTCGGGCACGTTCCGCTGGGTGATCCCGATCATGGCGTACTCGGACTTCTCGTTCAGCTTCAGCACGAGCTTGTCCTCGGTGGAGCCGTTGACCCGGCTCGAGAACAGCGCCCGGTCGCCGGTCACGACCAGGTGGATGCCGACGCTCCCGCCGTCCCGGAGCAGGGTCAGTACGGCGTTCAGCAGGTTTCCGGCGTCGTACTCACCGAGCTGCTTGTCGAAGACCTCCCAGCGGTCGATGAAGAGCACGATGTGCGGCGGCCGTTCGTCCTGCGGCAGGCTGCGGCGCAGCTCCGGCAGGTCGGCACTGCCGTGGGCGGCGAGCAGCTCCTGGCGCCGGGCGAGCTCCGCCGTCAGCCGGGCGAGCAGCCGGGCCACCCGGTCGGGCTGGGTGCGCTGGGTGACGGCGCCGCAGTGCGGCAGCCCCTCCATCGCCAGCAGGGCGCCGTTGCCGCAGTCGATGCCGTACATGTGCAGCCGGTCCGCGGAGTGGGCCTGGGCCAGGGTGCCGGCGATCGTGCGCAGCGTCTGCGACCTGCCCTGCCGGGGCGAGCCGATGATGTGCAGGTGGCCGAGCGTCGCGAGGTCGACCACCAGGGGGAGCCGGGCCTGTTGGGCGGGCAGGTCCACCACGCCGTACGCGACGGGCGCGAGGTCGTAGTCGGAGGGCGGGGCCGGCGGCAGGTCGCCGGTGACCAGCTGCTCGGGCAGGGGCGGCAGCCAGGGGCTGTGCTGTGCGGGGATGCCCAGCTCCCGGTCGGCCTCGCGGATCGCCGTGACGAGTCCCGTGAGGTCGGTCTCCACTTCGGCGGGGGCGGCCGCGGCGCGGGGCCGCGGCGGGAGCGGTTCGCCGAGCCGCTCCCAGCCGACCACCACCGCCCAGGGGGCGGGCAGCGAGCTCGCCGTGGCGCCGGGCCGACGGCCGCCGACCCGTCCGGACTGGAACGGCACGAGGGAGTTCTGGCCCAGGCGCACATAGGCGCGGCCGGGTGTGCTCTGCGAGATCGACGCGGCCTCGGGGGAGTTGAGGACGTCCTGGCTCTCGCCGGCGTCCGTCACCCGGAGCGCGATGCGCAGGTTGGTGTTGGCGCGGATCTCCGAGGAGACGACCCCGCTGGGGCGCTGCGTCGCCAGGATCAGATGGATGCCGAGGCTGCGGCCCCGCTGCGCGATGTTGACCAGGCCCTTCACGAAGTCCGGCAGGTCACGCACCATCGAGGCGAACTCGTCGATGACGATGAGCAGCCGGGGCATCGGTGTGCGGCCGGCCGGGTTGCGCTCCAGCAGCTCGACGTAGTCCTCGATGTCCTTGGCACCGGCCTCGGCGAGGACGTGCTCGCGCCGGGTGAGTTCCGCCGTGAGCGACACCAGGGCCCGCTCGACCAGGTGGGCGTCGAGGTCGGTGACCATGCCGACGGTGTGCGGCAGGTCCACGCAGTCCTTGAACGCGGAGCCGCCCTTGTAGTCGACGAGGACGAACGTCATCGCGTCCGGACGGTTCGCCACCGCGAGCGAGGCGACCAGCGTCTGGAGGAGTTCGGACTTGCCGGATCCGGTGGTCCCGGCGACCAGCGCGTGCGGGCCGTCGCGCCGCAGGTCCAGGAAGAACGGGCCGTCCAGGGAGACGCCGACGGCCGCCCGGGTCGAGCGGCCCCCTGCCGCCCAGCGCGCCTTGATACCGGCGGCCTGCGGCGGGTCGAGGGCGAGCACGTCGAGCAGCCGCGCGGCACCGGGGAGCACCGCGGCCTCCTCGTCGTCCCCGCCCGGGTCCCGCAGCGGGCCCATCGCCCGGGCCAGCGAACGGCACCAGTCCAGGGACACCCCGTCGGGCCGGATCCCGCCGACGGTGCCCTTCCCCGAGCGCCCCACCCGCACGGTCCCGCCGGGCTCCTCGACGACCACGGCGTGGCACTCCTCGGGCAGCAGCCGCTCCTCGGCGTCCAGGCAGATCGCGCGCACGCCGACGGCCGGTCCGTCGCGCAGGATCTGCGCCACGCCGGGCAGCGAACGCAGCCTGCGGGCCCCGTCGAGTACGACGAGCACATCGGGTCCGCCGGGCCGGCCGCGGCGG
Source organism: Streptomyces sp. NPDC051172 (assembly GCF_040682555.1). Lineage (NCBI taxonomy): Bacteria > Bacillati > Actinomycetota > Actinomycetes > Kitasatosporales > Streptomycetaceae > Streptomyces > Streptomyces sp. NPDC051172. Next base: position 1,562 of record NZ_JBFBBE010000226.1, on the reverse strand, counting down.
TCCTCCCCGCCGGCGCGCTCGGCGATCAGCGCGGCCAGTTCGGCGACCCGCCGGGCGCAGCTCTCCGTGCCGTAGCCGATGCTGGCCGGGATGTCGCCGGACTTCTTGCGCACGTGCGGCAGCCAGCGCAGCCAGGACCAGGCGTCCCGGCCCGGGCCGCCGGTCGTCAGCAAGTGGATCTGGAGGTCACGGGGGCTGTGCAGGACGGCGGCCTGGGCGACCGCCCACCGTGCCACGGCGCGCGCGGCCGGGCCCTCGCCGGCGATTCCCAGGACGTCGTGCTCGCGCAGCGGAACGGTCACCGGGACGTCGTACGCGGTCCACGGGTCCTGGCGGCGGTGTTCGTCCTTGGTCGGGTCCTGGAGCACCACGTCGGAGGGCAGGTCGGCGGTCCCGATGCGCAGTTCCAGGAAGTCGGCGTCCGTGGTGCGGCGTTCCCACAGGCGGCGCCGGGGGCCGACGGCGGTCAGGACGACCTCTGCCGGGTCCGGGAAACCGCGGCGCCGGGCGGTCCGTTCTGCCGCCAGGGCCTGCTTCGCGTCGTCCTCGATACGTGCCTTCTTCTCCTTGTAGGCGGCGACCGCATCCGCGTGGGACTGGCGTCCGCTGCGCCGGTTCACCAGGTAGTTGCCGAGGATCGCGACCGGGGAGAGCAGCCCGAACAGCAGCATCGACATACGGCCGAAGACCAGCGCGCCCGCCCCCGCCATCACCAGCGGCGCGGCCGCGGTGATCCACGGCATCGGGCGCGCTGCGGGCGTCGCGGGCGGGGAGGGCAGGACGAAGCGGGTGGCGTTCACCGGCGGCCGCAGCCGCGGCGGCCTGTTGTAGTCCTGGCCCGTGCCGTCCTCCGACGGCTGCACGGCCGCGTCCGGCCGCTTGGGCAGGGCGAGTTCGAGCAGGCTGCCGCCGACGAGGAGCTGTTCGCCGACCGCCCAGGCGGTGGGCTCGGCGAGGTCCTCGCGGTCCAGTTGCAGGGGGCCGCCGTCCGCGGACTCGTCGGGTGTCACCCGGCAGCGCCCGCCGGGTCCCACCGTCAGGACGGCGAACGGACGGTCCGGTACGGTGCCCAGCACCTGGGCGGTCCCGTCGTGCGCCAGCCCGATCCGGTACTCGCCGATGCCGAGCCTGCGCACCGCGCCCGCCCCGATCCCGCCGACCGCACGGACCTCCACCAGCCCGTCCGGTTCGGCCGACGAGGCACCCGCCGGGCGGCCCAGGCCGACGACGGCCGCATGGTGCAGCGGCGCGTCACGCAGCGTCAGGTCCGCGGGCAGCAGCCGGTCGCCGGCGTACAGGCCGAGGCCCTCCGGGGGCCGGTGGACGCCGCCCGCCTCGGCCAGCGCCGCCGCGACGGCGCTCAGGGGCGTGTCGGGGTCGGCGTCGAGGTGGACGTCGAACGCGTCACCGTCCCCCTCCACCACGGTCAACATCAACGACACGGAACGTCCTCCAGCCTGCGTGAACGGGGGCCGCGGGAGTGGGGCCAGTCGGCTCCCGGGCCACTGATAGGGCCTACGGGGCCGGCCCGCGGATGGTTCACGAACGGGTGGTGAACCATC
>NZ_JBFBBE010000225.1:0-7027 GCF_040682555.1 Streptomyces sp. NPDC051172 | reverse complement strand
GGCAGGGGCCTGCCGGTGTCAGTCCCGGCCGCCCTGGTCGCCGGCCGGCCAGACGCCGGTCGAGCGCTCGATGGCCTTCGCTCCCGTGCGGTCCACCGCACTGCGCACCACGGCGAACAGGGCACCCTGGACCGCCGCGGCGAGCAGGATCTCTCCCCAGCCGCGGTCCCGGTCCAGCGCGTCGGGCGCGTCCTCCTCGTGCCGCAGCGCCATCCACGTCTTGCGGAACGCGAGCCCGGCGATCGCACCGCTGGCCCATCCCATGGCGAACCCGAGGGGCTTGTAGGCGAGGGGCAGCTTCATCTTGCTCTTCTTCGTCTTTGCCACGTCTGTCTCCTTCGTCGGTCAGGGCCGGCCCGGCGCGGCGATCTCCTCGTCCGCCGGGACGGGCCCCGGCGGCGTCCCGTCGCCGAACGGCCGGCCGCCCAGCTCCGCACGGTGATGAGGCGTCAGCCACCCGGACAGGTCCGGCCCGAGTGGCACGATCCGGGTCGGGTTGATGCCGGTGTGCACCTGGTAGTAGTGCCGTTTGATGTGGTCGAAGTCGACGGTGTCACCGAAGCCGGGCGTCTGGTAGAGGTCGCGGGCGTACGCCCACAGGACCGGATTCTCCGCGAGCTTCCATCGGTTGCACTTGAAGTGGCCGTGGTAGACGGCGTCGAAACGGACCAGGGTGGTGAACAGCCGGATGTCCGCCTCGGTGATCGTGCCGCCGACCAGATAACGCTGCCGCTCAAGTCGCGGCGTCAGCAGCTCCAGCCGCCGGAAGACACCGGCGCACGCGGCCTCGTACTCCTCCTGGTCCGTGGCGAAACCCGCCCGGTACACACCGTTGTTGACGTCCTCGTAGACGTCCGCCATCACCGAGTCGATCTCGTCACGCAGGGCGTGCGGATACAGGTCGGGCGCGCCGTCGCGGTGCAGGGCCCGCCACTCGGTGGCCAGGTCCAGGGTGAGCTGCTGGTAGTCGTTGGTGACCAGTTTCCCGCTGGGTACGTCCACGATCGCGGGCACGCTCACACCGCCCGGGTAGCCGGTCTCCCGCCGGTCGTAGGCCTCGCTGAGGAAACGGAAGCCGAGGACCGGGTCGCGGCCGTCCGGGTCCAGGGAGAAGCGCCAGCTGCGGTCGTCCTGGATCGGGTCGGCGACGCCCAGGGACAGGGCCTCCTCGAGGCCGAGCAGCCGACGCGAGACCAGCGCCCGGCTCGCCCATGGACACGCACGGCTGGCCACCAGCCGGTAACGGCCCGCCTCCACCGGCCACCCGTCCCGGCCGTCCGCCGTGATCCGGTCCGCGAAGTGGCTCTTGGACCGCTTGAACGCCGTCTGTCCGTAGCTGCTGTTGCCCCCGCCGCCCATGATTCCTCCCTGCGTCGCGTGTCCCCTGATGACCGGGTTCCCCGCATTCCCTCGATTCCCCCGAATTCCGCGCGCGCGGTGTGAGCCGCCACGAGAGGGGCAGTCGGCGAAGGTGAGCGGGACATCCTCGACATCCTCGGACGACAAAACCGATCGCAGGACACACGTCACCGTGCTGGTGGCGCTCGCCGCCAATCTGCTGATCGCGGTGGCCAAGGCCGTCGGCGGCCTGCTGGCCGGATCGCCGGCGTTGCTGTCGGAGGCGGCGCACTCGGTGGCCGACAGTTTCAACGAGGTCTTTCTGCTGGCCGCGCTGCGCCGCAGCCGTCGCCCGGCCGACAAGCGGCATCCCTTCGGCTATGGCAAGGAACGGTTCTTCTGGTCGCTCCTGGCAGCCGTTGGGATCTTCGTCATGGGCGGCTGCTTCTCCTTCTTCCAGGGCGCCGAGGCCCTCAAGAACGGGGCCGAGGAGAAACTGAGCGGTTATGTCGCGGGTCTGATCGTGCTGGGGGTCGCCTTCGTCGCGGAGGGCATCTCACTGGCGCGGGCCCTGCACCAGGTGTGCCGCCAGGGCGGCACACAGGGCATGCGTGACCCCGCGCTGCGCACGGTGGTCGCCGAGGACGGCACGGCGGTGCTCGGCGTGACGCTGGCCGCCGCGGGCATGGCGCTGCACATGGTCACCGGGCAGGTGGTGTGGGAGGCGTCCGCCTCGCTGGCGATCGGCGTGCTGCTCGTCTTCGTCGCCTACCGCCTGGGCCGCGAGGCCCGCGACCAGCTGATCGGGGAGTCCGCCGACCCGCGCACGGCGGCCCGGATCCAGTCCCTGCTGGAGGCGCAGCCCGAGATCGACAGCGTGGAGGCGCTGTTCACGATGAAGACGGGCCTCGACACCGCCCTCGTGGCCGCCCGCGTCGACCTGGTGCCCGGCCTGGACAGCGAGCAGGTCGAGGAGGTCGCGGTGCGGATCAAGCGGTCCCTCGCGAACACCGTGCCCGAGGCCGCCGAGATCTTCCTCGACATCACCGACCGGCCGGCCGATGAGGCACGAGAAAGCCCCGCCGCGACGGGGGAACGCGGCGGGGCCTGACGCACGCGTGCCCGGCGCCACCGGGTTCATGCGTCCTCGAACGATGATTTTTTCCGGCCCGGCTCAGCCGCCGGTCGGGCGGCTCTTGGAGCGTCTGGTGCCGGGACGGCCGAACCCGGCCCGGATCAGTGCTCCCCGTCGACCGGTTCCAGCACGAACACCGGGATCTCCCGGTCCGTCTTCTTCTGGTAGTCGGCATACGGTGGATACGCCGCCACGGCACGCTCCCACCACTCGGCCTTCTCGGCGCCGGTGACTTCGCGGGCCGTCATGTCCTGCTTGGCGGGCCCGTCCTGGAGCTCCACACGGGGATCTGCCCTGACGTTGTGGTACCAGACCGGGTGCTTGGGCGCGCCGCCCTGCGAGGCGACCAGGGCGTACCGACCCTCGTGCTCGACGCGCATCAGAGGCGTCTTGCGGATCTTGCCACTCTTCGCACCCCGGGTCGTGACCAGGACGACGGGCAGCCCGGTGTCGAGGAGCGTCGTCCCCTTCGTGCCGCCGGAGCTCTCGTACAACTCCACCTGATCGCGTACCCACTGCTGCGGGCTGGGTTCGTACTCGCCCTCAAGAGGCATGTCATCCGTCCCATCGTCGAGTTCTGCAGCTGACTGGCACCGCTTCAACACCGGTGCGTGCAAGATTCATCCATACCGCACTGCCCTCCGGGGTCGTGATCACGCCACGCGTCAGCAGCTCGGTCACCGGCCGACCCCACAGCGGCTCCGGGCATGGCCGGATTATGGAGGCGGCCGACGCCGCCCCGGCCCGATTCAGATGCACGAGCGAGCATCCCCGGCCAGAATGCCCGCGCCACCGATCTGGCCGAACTTCACGTCGTCCCATAGATGCCCCGGGCATCTAATGAAGATCTGCACGACGCACTCTTCGTCTGCGAGGTCTTCCATGACGGAAACGGAACCCGTCGCGTTCCCCCAGGACCGGACCTGTCCCTACCACCCGCCCAACGCCTACGACCCGTTGCGCGCCACCCGCCCACTGAGCCGGATCACGCTCTACGACGGCCGTCCGGCCTGGCTCGTCACCGGGCACGCACTCGCCCGCGAGCTGCTCTCCGACCAGCGGCTGTCCACCGACCGCACCCATCCCGACTTCCCGGCGCCCACCGAGCGGTTCGCCGCCGTGAGGAACCGCAGAGTCGCGCTGCTCGGCGTCGACGACCCGAAACACCGCACGCAGCGGCGGATCATGGTGCCCAGCTTCACCCTCAGGCGCGCCGTCGAACTGCGGCCGCAGATCCAGCGGATCGTGGACGAGCGGCTCGACGCGATGATCGCGCAGGGGCCGCCCGCCGAGCTGGTGAACGCCTTCGCGCTGCCCGTGCCGTCGATGGTGATCTGTGCGCTGCTCGGCGTCCCGTATGCCGACCACGAGTTCTTCGAGGGACAGTCACGCCGGCTGCTGCGCGGCCCCACGGTCGACGATGTGCAGGACGCGCGCAACCAACTGGACGCGTACTTCGAGGAGCTGATCGACAGCAAGCTGAAACAGCCGGAGCCCGGCGAAGGAGTGCTGGACGAACTGGTCCACCAGCAGCTGCGCGAGGGAGTGCTCGACCGTCAGGAGGTCATCTCGTTCGCGACCATCCTGCTGGTCGCCGGCCACGAGACGACCGCCAACATGATCTCCCTGGGTACCTTCACCCTCCTGCAGCACCCCGAGCAGCTGGCCGAGTTGCGCGGCGACCCGGAGCTCCTGCCCGGCGCCGTGGAGGAGCTGATGCGCATGCTGTCCATCGCGGACGGCCTGCTGCGCCGGGCCACCGAGGACATCGAGGCCGGCGGCACGACGATCCGGGCGGGCGACGGCGTGGTCTTCGCAACCTCGGTCATCAACCGCGACGAGGACGTCTACCCCGCCCCGGACACCCTCGACTGGCACCGCTCAGCCCGCCACCACGTCGCCTTCGGCTTCGGCATCCACCAGTGCCTCGGCCAGAACCTGGCCCGCGCCGAGCTGGAGATCGCCCTGCACACCCTCTTCGACCGGCTGCCCACGCTGCGCCTGGCCGCCCCGGCCGACGAGATTCCCTTCAAACCCGGCGACACGATCCAGGGGATGCTGGAACTCCCCGTGACCTGGTAAGAGGCTCAAGGCCATGCACACCGACACGCACATCGAGATCGACAAGGACGTCTGTATCGGCGCGGGCCAGTGCGCCCTGGCCGCCCCGGGCGTCTTCACCCAGGACGACGACGGATTCAGCGCGCTGCTGCCGGGACGGGAGGACGGCGGCGGCGACCCGATGGTGCGGGAAGCGGCCCGGGCCTGCCCGGTCGGCGCGATCACCGTTTCCGGGGGCTGAGAGCCCGAGACTCAGCCCGCCCGCAGCAGCAGGCGTGCCGCCTCGCGTGCCTGTCGGGCGGGCTCGGTGCTCTGTGTGATCCCGGCGGTGACCATGGCGCCCTCGGCCAGCAGGAACAGCTGCCCGGCCAGGGCGCCGGGCAGCTCCGCGTCCGCCACGAGCCCGGCGAGATACTCCCGGAACGCCCCCTTGTGCGCCCGCACCTGGGCCGCCACCCGGGCCGACGAGGCGCCCAGCTCGCCGTAGGAATTGATCCACGCGCACCCACGGAAGCCGTCCTCGCCGAACCACAGCTCCAGCCAGTCGAAGACCGCCAGGATCCGATCCTCGGGCACCTCCTGCCGCTCGACGAACTCGGCCAGCCGGCCGCGCCAGCGCACGTCGCGCCGCTCCAGATACGCCTCCACCAGCTGCTCCTTCGCCGGGAACAGCTGGTAGAGCCGTTTGAGCGAGACCCCCGAGGCGCCGCGGATGTCGTCCATGCCGACGGACTGGATGCCCCGGCTGTAGAACAGTTCCTCCGCGGCATCCAGCGCCTGCTCCCGGGCGACAGCACTGTCCATGACGGCCATGCGGCGTACGACCTCCTCTTGATGTGTTCGCTTGACGCGAGAACGGGCGTTCTCCTACGGTAGCAGCCCCGGGGAGAACGCTCGTTCTCCGCCGCTGTACGCCCTTCGAGGAGGATTCATGGCCGACGACCGCCCGCCCCTGCCCCCCTTCACCCGCGAAACGGCCGTGCAGAAGGTTCAGGCCGCCGAGGACGCCTGGAACACCCGCGACCCGCACAAGGTGGCGCTCGCCTACTCGCAGGACTCGGTGTGGCGCAACCGCGACACCTTCGTCACCGGGCGGGCCGAGATCGTCGAGCTCCTGACGGCGAAGTGGGAGCGCGAGCTGGACTACGCGCTGCGCAAGGACCTGTGGGCCTTCGACGGCAACCGCATCGCGGTCCGCTTCCAGTACGAGTCCCGCGACGCCGACGGCCGGTGGTGGCGCTCGTACGGCAACGAGCTGTGGGAGTTCGACGAGCACGGCCTGATGACCCGGCGCGAGGCAAGCATCAACGACGTGCCCATCGAGGAGAAGCAGCGCCGCATCCACGGCCCGCGGCCCGAGGCCGAACGGGGACGGTCCTTCCCGCTCGCCTAGCGTTCCCGGTGAGTAGGGTTTCGCGGATGACCGAACAGGCCGAGAAGCCCTTTCTCTACGTCGTCGTGTGCGCCGCCGGGATCGCCGCGGACGTCAGCTAGCTGATCACCGCCGCACAGGAGCGGGACTGGGAGGTCGGCGTCATCGCCACACCGGTCGCCATGAACGGCTTTTTCGACACCGCCGCCGTCCAGGCGCAGACCGGCCGCCCCATACGCTCCGCCTGGCGCACCCCCGGCGACCCCCGCCCCTTCCCGCCGCCGGACGCCGTCGTGGTCGCGCCCGCCACCTTCAACACCGTCAACAAATGGGCGGCCGGGCTCGCCGACACCCTCGCGGTGGCCACCCTGTGCGAGGCCTACGGCCTGGGCGTCCCCGTCGCCGTACTCCCGTGCGTGGCCGACGCGCTGGCCGCCCATCCCGCCTACCAGGACAGCCTGCTACGGCTGCGCGGGATGGGCGTCCGGTTCGGCGAGCCGTACTCCGGCGAGCCGGAAGTGGGCGGCACCCGGCCGGAGTTCGGCTGGGAGCGGGCGCTGGACCTGATCGAACGGTGGTGAAGGGTCAGGCGCAGCCGACCGTCGGACCCGCCAGCATGCCCCCGGTGTACAGCGCCTGCCCCTGCGGCATCCAGTAGCCCAGCTTGGAGACGACCGTCGAGCAGGCGGACCCGACCGAGACCCGGACCACGACCGTGGCCGGGTGACCCGGCTGCAGGTCGGTGAGGGCGCAGTCGAGGGCGTACGCATTCCTGGTCGCCGCGGGATAGCGGCCGGTCAGCGGGTTGACGCAGCGGGCGTCCGACGTGGACAGCCGCACCCCCGAACTCTCCTCCCCGATCAGCCCGAACCGCGCGCTGCCGTCCCCCTGTTCGCTGTCACGGTGGATCCGGTACGTCAGCGTGGTCGCCGCACCGCGCTGCAGCGTGGTCCGGTCGACCTCGATGCGGTGCGTGGCCGGCGGCTTGGGTGCGGTCAGGGTCAGCGTGGCGTGGACGGTGCCGTGCAGGTTCAGCCCGGCGGGTGACGACTTCACGCGGACGTCGGCCGTCACGTCGTACGTCCCCGGGCCGGGATACTCGCCGCCTCCGGGAAGCTTCC
>NZ_JBFBBE010000224.1:0-7048 GCF_040682555.1 Streptomyces sp. NPDC051172 | reverse complement strand
GGCGATGTAGCCGTCGCCCGGGTCGAGGCGGATCCGGAGACAGCGCAGCGGGTGTCCTGCGGCGACGTACTGCCGTACGTCCTCGGTGTGGGGGTAGCGCCGGTCCGGGTCGGCGTGGATCGCGCGGCAGATCTGCTGGATGTCGTGGTCGCCGATGAGCAGGTAGCGCGGGCCGGGGCCCAGATTGAGGCAGAGCCGTCGGCGGCCCTGGTGGCGTCGGGCGTACGGCAGTCGGTCGAAGTTGTCGACGTGCAGTCCGATCCGGCGACCGGTGGTGGAGTCCTCTGTGGTGGTGGCCCAGTGGCCGGGGCTGGCCGCGCACCCCAGGAGGGTGGTGGGCCAGCGACCGTCGAGGGGGTCGAGGCGGGCGGCGGCTTCGAGGCGAGCCGCCAAGTCGTCGGAGTCGAGGTCCGGTAGCGGTCGGCGTACGAGCTCGATCCGGATACCGTCCGGCACCGAGTCATCGGCACGATGCTGCTCGGCGTCGGCGGCGGTGATCGATTTCCAGTTCTCGTCGGGGACGATGGCGCCGCCGTCGTAACCAAACTCGCTGGCGGTCTGCCGGACCGATGCGATGTCGCACCGGCCGCGTAAGTCGTCGAAGGAGTGGAATAAGAGCTGTGGGCCCATGGCCGTTCCTCCCCAGGGCAGGTGCGGGGCTACTTGTCGTCGAGGTCTTCACCGAAGGTGACGTCCAGCTCGGCGGCGAGGGCCTCGGCGAGCTGGAGTGTCTGGGCGTGGTCGATGACGATCTGCTTGAGCGAGGCCAGGCCGCGGAGCTGGGAGAGGTCGTTGCCCCGGAGGTCCAGGCCGCGGTTCTTCCCGCCGTCGAACTCAGTCAGCCGTAGATCGCAGTCAACGATCAGGGCGGCGCCGAGGTCAGCGGCGGCGAAGGTGGTCTCGCGTAGAGAGCACTTGGCGAAGATCACCGGGCCGGTGGCCCGGACGCGGGTGAGGGTGCTGTAGTCGAACTTGCAGTTCTCGAACAGGACGTTGTCGAGTGTCACGTCTTCGAATGCGGCGCCCATGAGCTTGCAGTCGCGGAAGACGGCTCGGGAGATCTTGCTGTCGGTCCACTGCAGGGAGGACAGGTCGCATCCGGTGAACTCCACGGAGTCGACGCGGAGCTTCTCCAGGCGGGTGCGCTGGGCCTTGAGGCCGGTGATCCGCCCGTCCATCAGGTGGGTGTCGGCCAGGTCGAGGTCCCTCAGGTCAGCGTCGGCGTAGTGGAACTCCGCCACCCGGCCACGGCCGCCCTCAAGCGAGGTGACGTTGGAGAGGTAGAGGCCCGGCTCGTTCAGGGCAGGGAGCGTGACGCTCGTACGGCGGATCGTGCGGGTGTCCATCAACAGCCTTCCAGCGCGGTGGCTCGGTCGCCGGTGCTGCTGGCACGCCCGGGGCGTGCCAGCAGCGGCGCGGCCTACTTCTTCTTGTTCCAGTTGTCCCAGGTCGGGCGGTTGTCGAAGGGAGCCGGGTTCTTCGCCCAGTTGTCCCACGTGGGCCGGTTGTCCCACGCTGCTTCAACGACCACCGGGGTCGGGACGTCGTGCGTGGCTATCAACTCCATCACGACGGGGGTGTCGGATGTGGTGAGTCGGTCCAGGATCTTCATGCAACAGCCTCCTTGGTTGCGAGCGTGGACAGGGCCGTGACCAGGGCCTGCCGGGAGACCCGGCAGTAGTTGGTCACGGTGGTCGTGAGGTCGCCGTTCTCGAAGTAGCGGTTGGCGGCCTGGGCGCCGCGGCAGAAGTCGAAGAACTCGCATTCGGCCTGGCAGCGGTCCAGGCCGGTGAGAAAGTCGCGGACGTAGCGCAGCCGGTGGGCATCACGGAGGATCTCGGGCAGGGGGCGGTCGAGGATGTTGCCGGCCACGAAGTCGCCGTACTCGGGCGCCGCCGTGTCCGCGAGTTCCGGGGAGAGCAGGACCACGTCGCCCTTCCAGGAAATGGTGGGGATCGGATCGAGGCGGCGCCCGTCCCACTCAGCTCTCCGGCCGGACCGGATCAGCTGGAGGTACTCGGCGAGGCGTTCGACTTCCCGGAGCGCCGGGGCGCCAGGATGCCGGCGGGTCCAGGTGAGGATGCGGCGCCAGAACTCCTCGGCCTGGCCCGCGGTGGGCGGCTCCCGGTCGGTGTTGACCCCTTCGATCTCCTCGATGTTGAAGCCCACCGAATGGCCGCCCAGAGAGGTCAGGAACTCCAGCAGCTCCTCCGGCATCGCGATGCCCAGGGTGCCGACCACCGAGATGACGGAGAACGGGATGCTGTGCTCGCGCAGCTGCGCGATTCCGCGCAGGATCCGGTCGAAGGCGGGCTTGCCTCGCAGGTCGACGCGCTCGGCGTTCAAGGCGGCCGGGCCGTCGATGCTCACCCCGACGCGGACTTCGTACGCGGCCAGCAGGTCGCACCACGTCTCGGTGATCAGCGTCGCGTTGGTCTGCACATAGTGGTGGACTCGGCCCGCCTGCCGCAGTGCCTCGAACGGCGCGAGCAGGGCGGCGAACTTCTGCTGTCCCACGGCGAGGGGCTCCCCGCCGTGCCAGACGATGCCGATCGGATGGCCGCTGTCGTCGAACTGGGCCACCGCCTGCGCCAGTGCCTCGGCCACCTCCAGGGGCATCTGGTGCTTGAGCTTGCGAAACGGCAGGTAGCAGTACCGGCAGTCCAGATTGCACCAGGTCGTGGGCTGCACCACCACGGTCTGCGGGGCCGCGAACCGCTGCTGGTACCGGGCACGCCACGGGGACGGGCGAGAGCGCATCGGGGTCCTCTCCTCGACGGACAGGGGCATCGCCCGGCCGCGAGCGGGAGCCGCGGGCCGGGATGCGACCACGATCCGCCTCGCCGTGACGTGTACGCGATGACATCGCGCTGTCATTGCCGATGACATGTCATCGGGGCGGCGCTGACACTTCGCTGAAGTCGCGTCATCTGGACGGGAGTTCGAGTGGTTTCCTGTGGGCTATCGTGGCGGGGTGCCTCGCTCGATTCTGATCCACGACGGCCAGACCGCCCGCGACATCGGTCTGGTGTACTGCTGCTCGGGCTACCTCGTTGAGCGTGGCAAGGTGCTGCTCGTGCACCACAACCGCTTCGACAAATGGGTTCCGCCGGGCGGTCATATCGAGCCCGGGGAGTCCTTCGCGGGCACGGCGGTGCGCGAGTTCAAGGAGGAGACGGGGCTGCTGGTGGAGGCGATCTCCAGCCAGCCGGCCATCCACCCGGCCGACCACAACGCCACACCTGAACCCGTGCCGTTCTACGTGGACATCGAGCGCGAAGGCTTCCCGACGCCGGCGCTGGTCCAGTTCTTCTACGTCCAGCGGCAGCCGGGCACCCGGGAGCAGGCCGTGGAGGCGCAGCTCGAAGAGGTGCACGGGGCCGCCTGGTTCGGCCTGGAGGACCTCGACACCCTCAGGACCTTCGACCAGGTCCGTTCCTTGGCGCGGTTCGCCCTGCTGAACTACCCGGTGGCCGGGGAGCGCGCCACGTCGTAGGCGGCCTACCGCCCTGCAAGTCGGTACCCGCTGGCCCCGTCCACCGTGCTGGCCAGCAGTAGCCGGGCCGGGGCGCCGCCGAAGGCCGCAGAGACGGCCCGGTTGAGGCGCTGAACGTACTTGGGCACTGAGGACGGGGCGACGTAGAGCTTCCCCGCGATCCGCTCGGTCGCCATTCCAGCCTCAGGAGCGTCGTACACGACCTTCACCACGTCGAACAGGCGCTCCGACAGCTCACACGCCACCCTTCCTTCGCTGTCGCGTGCCCCGAGGAGGACGGTCCGGCCAGGACCGAGGGCGACATGGACGATGACCATCTCGGCCGACGCCTCGCTTGCATCCTCGGAGGCGGGGTCGGCAAGGTTCATCCGGGCCAGACGCTGCATCGCTTCCTCGTAGGCCGACACCGTGTAGTACGCGGCCCGGATGGTGGCGCGCTTACCCGAGGCGCCCGGCTCGTTCCACAGTCCGGCCTCCGGGTCCCACAGATCGTTCATCAACTTCCACGCCTTGGCGAGGCGGGGATCGCGCGGGCTGGCGCCGGCCCGGATGGCAGCCTGGGTGCACAGCGCGTACGCCATGTGTTCCCACGCCGTGCCCTGTACGTCCTTGTCGTCCTCGACGAACTCCTCCCACCGGTGGTGGTTGTGCAGCAGCCACTGGCCGGCCTCGGCGACCACGTCGGACAGCCGCTTCCGCTGCACCGGGCCGTGCACCCCGCCCGCCTCCCGCGGGCCGTCCCGATAGGCAGGCTCGCCGCCGGGCCCGGTGCCCGAGCAGACGGTCGACAGCGCGAGCAGGCACAGCGCGGTCTTGCTCGGGCTCGGGTCGGTGTCGATGTAGGTACGCCACCCCCATGCCCCGCTGGGGCGCCGGTGGTAGAGCAGGCCGTGCAATCCGTGGTCGATCAGCGGTTCGACTCGCTCCAGCAGGCTGGTGGTCTCCACCCCGCCGGGTAAGAGGAGTCCGGGGCCGAAGTCGTGGAGGGAGTCTCTGAGCTCGGCGAGCCGGTGCACCACCAGGGCGGTCTGGTGCAGCGAGGTGTCGTCGAGTCCGAGGACTTCGGGCCAGCCGTGGTCGACCTGGTGGTCCTCCAGCCAGCCGACGCACCAGGCCGCGGTCTCCGCGACGCCGTTGTGGTGGAAGAAGCGAGGGTGGGACAGCAGTCCGGCCAGGCCGAAGGCGATGAACCGGGTGTGCTCACCACGACCGCCTTTGGGCCGGGGCCGCGAGTGCTCCGGGATGGCGCCGGTGAGGAAGTCGAGCCCCTGGCGAACCGGCTGTCCGGCGATGCCGGCGGCCCGCAGAATCGGCAGGACCTCGCTGGTGTTGACGATCGACGAGACCGAGGTCAGGGTGAGGCCCCACCCGCCGTCGTAGCCCTGGTTGTGCAGCAGAGTCCGGGCAGCCTCGCCCGCTCTGGTCTCGAACGCCGCGAGCCCCACGTGCGGACTCTTCATGATTCGCCTCCGACCCGACCGATCCGGACTGCCGGTCGGACCGTACCCAACTCGGCTACTACCGACGCGCGTTCGGGGCCGAGACGCTACGGTGCATGGTCATGAAGCCGCACTGCTACACGCCAACGCGCCCGCCCGGGCCGCGATCGGGGACAGCAACCGGCGGCCCGTCGAGGAGGCCGTGGCCATCGCCCGGCAGGCCGGCTGGACCCTACCGCCGGGGAACTACACCAGCAGCGGCGCCCCGGCCGAGGCGTCGTGCGACGGCTGCGGCAAGGTACAGAACATCCACGTCAACGACCTTGCGGCCAAGCTCCGCCACCGGACGCGGCTCTACGGCTGCATGAGCTGTGTGCGCGTGTCGCCCGGATCGAGCGGCACGCGGAGGTGGCCGCGATGCCGTCGGTGCTGTACCTCGTGGAGTTCGAGGACACGGACGGGACCGTCTTCCGCAAGTTCGGCGTCGCCAAGTGTGGCGTGAAGTTCGGACGCCTCTACAAGCACCGGCTCAAGGACGGCACGCTCATCGCATCGACCAAAGGCGACCGGCTCTCCTGTCTGTACGCGGAGGCCCTTATCCATGAGTTCGTCGCACCGTACGCGTACCGCCCGTCGCCGTGGAGGCTCGACGGGGGCGAGGTCACGGAGTGCTTCATCCCCAAGGCCGAGCCGGACCGGGAGAGGTGGCTGGACCGCGGTCGGCTGCTCGCCGGAGGTGTCCGTCTGGTCCCCCGGTCCGGCGGTGCGACGTGGGAGCGGCCATCGTTCACGGCCGCCGAGTCGAAGTGGGCTCCGGCCAGGCCCTCCTACCTCCGGGGTCCTTCGTGGTCACCGGCGACGACGCACAGGCCGTCGAGGAGCGGGCCGACGCACTGCTACGGCAGGTACACATCAAGGTCGAGCCGCGGCCGCCGGAGTCTCCCGTCAAGAACGGTCAGGCGACAGCGCCGAGGATCTGGCCGAACGAGAGGTAGGAATCGCGGACACCCTCCGCGTTGCCGAGCCGATGGCGCTCCAGCCGGATCGCGCCGAGGTTGCGGGCCTCGTAGATCCGTGAACGCCACACCCCACGCTCAGACTCGTCCCGGGGCCCGTACGTCTCCCAGAAAGCAGTCCGCTCGTCCTGCTTCGCCATGGCCATCCGGATCGTCCAATCCGCCTCCGGCGCGCCCCACCAGACCCGATCCATATCGAACAGCCCCGTGATCGTCGGCTCCGGGGCGCTTACGTCGAGCATGGTGTTGACCGTCCAGATGTCCCCTCCAAGGCAGCGCGGTTCGGCGACCTCGTCGAGAACCGCGCTCTCCTGCGCAGCCACGGCGGCGACCTTGCGCACATCGGAGGCGTCCAGGCCGACGCTGTCGAGGTCGGCAGCGATGTCCTTCAAGGACGCGACCAGGGCCGCGCTCCAGGTGTCGTACGCCGGGCCGTTCACGGGCCCGAAGTGCGGGCCACGCACCGCGTGGACCCTCTTGGCGATCGCGCCCATCTGCCGGAAGAACCCCGGCCAGAGCGTGCGCGGGTAAGTGCCGAGGCGCTCGGGTGCCGGAACCCCATCGAGGTGGCTCTGGATCATCCAGTCCCGGCCGATCACGTCGTGGGACCAGTCCGCGGCGATGACGCGCGGCAGCAGGGGTGCGATCACCGTCAGGTGCGGCAGCACCGCGTACTCGTTGCGCATGAGCTGCCGCTCGGACCGGAACTGACGCTCCGGCACCGGTGCGACCCGCAGGATCACCGGTCGCTCCTGGCCAGCCACCACCACCCGGTAGGTGGTGTTGTACATGCCCCCGCCCAGCTCCACGGCGGACACGACCCGCGTCTCGGCCCCGAAGGCTCGACGGCAGACCGCCTCGATCTCCTCGGTGGTCAGAGGCTGCTGAAACGCCCCAGCCGCGCGTTCAACAGGGCGGAACTCCATGAGGCTCCCCTTCGAGCTCTCGGCGGACACAGAGTCGGTCTCGACTTCAGAGTGTGCCGCATTCGCCTATCGCAACTGCATGTCATCGTGCGCGGCGACGCGGCCCAACTCGATCGGGCCGCCCTCCGGCAGCGGCCCGGGCGGCCCGCCCCCCCCCGCCCCGGCGAGGGG
>NZ_JBFBBE010000223.1:0-7298 GCF_040682555.1 Streptomyces sp. NPDC051172 | reverse complement strand
GCGCCCCGCGGCGGAGCCGCGGAGCGCGACCAGCCACGGCGAAGCCGTGGACGAAAGACGACCCGTCCCGACCCCGCGGCGGAGCCGCACGTCTGCACAGCCCGCGGATCGCTTCGCGCCATGGCAGACCGCGGCCGCACTCGTCCTCACCACCGCCGCCATCGGCCTCGCCGCCCTGCACTGGCCCGTCCTCCACGCCGGCATCGACCGCCTGGCCGCCGCCGACCCCGGCTGGCTGCTGCTTGCAGCCCTGCTCACCCTGCTGACCTGGGCCTGCGCGGCCCTCGCGCAACAGGGCGCGGTGCGCGAGGCACTGCCCGCAGGCCGGCTGCTGACGGTGCAGTTCGCGGCCTCCGCGGCCAACCATCTGCTGCCTGCCGGGCTCGGCGCGGGCGCGGTCAATCTGCGGTTCCTGATGCGCAGCGGACTGACACCCGGC
Source organism: Streptomyces sp. NPDC051172 (assembly GCF_040682555.1). Classification (NCBI taxonomy): domain Bacteria; kingdom Bacillati; phylum Actinomycetota; class Actinomycetes; order Kitasatosporales; family Streptomycetaceae; genus Streptomyces; species Streptomyces sp. NPDC051172. The sequence continues at coordinate 6,859 of NZ_JBFBBE010000223.1, read as the reverse complement.
CGGGCGGCCACGGCGCTCGCGGTCAAGTCCACCGCCGGAGGCGCCGTCCGGATCGCCCTGATGGCGGTGCTCGCCCTCGCTTGTCCCGGCGTGCTGCGGCTGCCGTCGGTGGGCGGATCGAAGTTGCTGGTCGGCGCGCTGGCGGCAGCCGCGGCGGTGCCCGTGACCGTCGTGCTGGTGCGGCGGACGCGGCTGCGGCGGGCGCTGGCCTGCGCGGCGGCCGACGTACGCGCCGTGCACGAGAATCCTCGGCGCGCGGCGACCCTGTGGGGCGGCTCCCTGGCTTTCGCGGCCCTGCACACGGCGGTGGTGATCGCCGTCGTCCACGCCCTGGACGTACCGCTGCCCGCGGGGCGCATCGCGCTCGCCTATCTCGCCGCGAGCAGCGCCGCCGTACTGCTGCCGACCCCCGGCGGCCTCGGCTCCCTGGACGCCGCGCTCGCCTGGGCACTGACCACGGCCGGTGCCCCGGCCTCGGTGAGCGTGTCGGCCGTGCTCGGCTACCGGTTGCTGACCGTCTGGCTGCCACTGGTGCCGGGGCTGCTGGTGCTGGCCGGGCTGGTGCGTTCGAGAGCCCTGTGACGGCACCGCAGGCGCACCGCCGGCGTGAGCCGTCGCGAGCGACGGGCTGCGGACTTCGTCAGCCGGACGGCAGTCTGACCACGAAGCACGCACCTGGGGTGAGTTCGGGGTCGTGGGAGACCTCGCCCCCCGCGGAGCGGGCCAGGCGCCGTGCCAGCGGCAGCCCGAGGCCCGCTCCGCCGTGGCCGTCGTCCGGGTCGGCGCGGCGGCCGGGCTGGAAGAGCTGTCCGGCGAAGGCGGGCGGCACGCCCGGTCCGTCGTCCGTGACAGAGATCCGTACGCCGCCGCCGTCGCGGTCCGCGCGCAGGGTGACGCTCGACTCGGCGTACCGCAGGGCGTTGGCCAGCAGCGGGCTGACGATCCGTTCGAGGAGGGCGTCCTGTACGCCGGCCTCCAGCCGTCCGTCCGTGCCCTCCCTGACACCGGACGCGTCGACCGTGACCGTCACATGGTCGGGCGGATCCGCCTGTGCGGCGAGGCGGCGCAGCGTGGGCAGGACCGGGGAGGTACCGGGGGCGGCGGTGGTCGCGTCTTCTCGGGCGCTGTTCAGGAGGGTGTCGCAGATGGTGCGCATCGACTCGGCGGCCTCGGCGATCGTCTCGTGCACGGCCCTGGTCTCGGCCGCCGTGCGCGGGCGGGAGCGGTACCAGTCCAGCTCGGCGACGATCCTGCTGAGCGGGGTGCGCAGCTCGTGCGAGAGCTCGCCGGTCAGCTGCCGCTCGTGCCGCAGCACGGCGCGGATACGGTCCAGGAGGGCGTCCAACGACGCGCCCAGCCGGGCGAGTTCGGCCGGTCGGTCCGCGCTGCCGAACCGTTCCTCGGAGGCCACCGCGCTCCACTGGGTGGCCTGGTCGGTCATCATCCCGACGGGACGCAGCGCGCGTCCCACCGCCAGCCGCGTCAGCGCGTAGGTGCAGGCCAGCATCACGGCGTCCAGGGCGAGCGAGCCCAGCAGCAGGGTGTCGGCCGAACTCTGGTACGGGGACAGGTCCAGGGCCGTGACGATGCTGGCCGGCTGCTGTGCACCGGGGACGGGCTCGGCACACAGGCGGACGGGGCTCGATCCGTGACCGGAGGCGGTGACGCAGTGCCGTCCGCCCTGGCGGGCCAGGCCTTCGGCGACCTGGGTGAGCGCGCCGGCGGAGGGCGGTTGCTCCAGCAGCCGCCGATCGGCGTAGACCCACACCTTCGCGTCGAGGAGATGGTCGTTGACGGTCTCCAGGACCCGCACCCGCGGGCCGCCGGTGTCGACGGTGGTGGCGACGGCGGCCGCTCGGGTGCGCAGTTCGTCGTCCGCCTGGCGCCGCAGGTGGTGGCGGACCACGGTGTTGAAGACGACGGTGAGGATCACCATCAGGAGGGCGGCGGTGGTGAGCGCGACCAGGGAGAGCCTGCCGCGCAGGGTGCGGGGGACGAGACGGGAACGGAGCCCGGCGCCCGGGGTGCGGGGGGCCGCCGGCCGGGTAGGGGGTGCGGTCACGTCAGCCGGTGTCCGATGCCGCGCGCGGTGCCGATCGTGACGTCGCTGCCCGCCTCGCGCAGCTTGCGGCGCAGCCGGGTCAGATACTGGTCGAGGGTGTTGTCGCTGACCTGGGCGCCCTCCGGCCAGCCCGCCCGGACGAGTTCGCGACGGCTCACGATCTCGCCGGGGGTGGCCATGAGAGGGGCGAGGAGCCGGAACTCCGTCGGTGAGAGGTCGACCTCGGTTCCGCGCACGGTCAGGGAGTGCCGCAGTGCGTCCAGTGCGAGATCGCCGGCCGCGGGGCGGGGTGGGGGTGCGGCGCGTTTGAGTGCCGCGCGCAGCCGGGCGGCGAGTTCCACCAGGTGGAAGGGCTTGGGCAGGTAGTCGTCGCCGCCCGCCGAGAACCCGGACAGCCTGTCGGTCAGGCTCTGCCGTGCGGTGAGAAAGATGACGGGGGCCACGAACCCGTTCGCCCGCAACGCCTGACACACGTCCCGCCCGTCCGCATCCGGCAGCCCGACGTCCAGCACGGCCGCGGCCACCTCGCCCCCGGCCAGCCGCAGCGCGGTCGCACCGTCGGCAGCCGGCACAGTGTCAAAGCCCTCGTCCCGCAACCCCCGCAACAACACATCACGCAGAGCGTGATCGTCCTCGACGACCAGGATCTTGGGGGGCATGGTCCTCCGTCGGCGGTTGTGCGTCGGTGATCGGTGTGGCGCGGGTGTTGTGGGTGGGACGCGGGGCGGTGGGTGGGGGTTTCCTGGGACGGGGGCGGATCGGGGTGTCCGGGGGTGGGTTCGGCTCCGGAGTGTCCTCGGGCGGGCGGGGGGCGTGCGCAGTCGGGAGTGCGCCGGGACCGTCCGAAGAGGTCGACAGGCCTGGAGCTGACGACGACGAACGCAGACCGGAGGGTTGCGAACGCCGGGGCTTGCCGGAAGACGGAGGTCGGCCGGGAGGCTCCGTGGACAGGCGACGGCCGGAAGCCTCCGGAGACGGAGGCGCCCCGAGAGCGCGGGAAGACGGAGGCTCCCCGGGAGAGCCCGAAGACGGGGGCAAGCCACCAACGTCCGTGGGCAGACGCGGGCCGGAAGCCTCCGGGGACAGAGGTGCGGCGGGTGCGTCCGGCGCCGTGCCCGTGTCGGGAGCCCCTGGCCCACCGCGCCCCGTCGACTCCACGGGCAGCCACCGGGCCCAGCCCCACCACCACAGGCTCAGCCATACGACGGCGAGCAGCCAGCCGCCAATGACGTCGCTCGCCCAGTGCACCCCGAGGTACACGCGGGTCAAGCCGACGGTCACCGCCCAGCAGACCGCGAGCGTGCAGGTCGTGCGGGCGAGATCCACGCGGGCGCGACGAGTCACCGCCCAGCACAGGAGACCTGCGGTGAGGGCCGAGGTGGTGGCGTGGCCGGAGGGGAACGCGAAGCCGGACGCATGCGTCGCCCAGTCGGCAGGGGCCGGACGGTCCCGCGCGAGGAGTTCCATCACTCCGGTGCGGACCAGTTGCCCCGCGACGAGCACGATCAGGAGGACGACGGCGGTCCGGAGCCGCTCGCGCGCGGTGCGCCCCGCCAGGAGCCCGGCGACCACGACGAGTACGTAGGGCCAGGGCCCCGTCCCCGTCGCCGTGATCCCGCGGGCGAGCGCCACCGCTTCCGGGGGCCGGTGCGCAAGCCCCCACGCGTGGGCCGCCGTGTCCCCCGGCAGGGGCACGCCGTGGCGCAGTCCCACCGCGGTCGCGAGGCCGGCGAACAGCAGCGCGCAGACGACGGCAAGCAGCACCGGCACTCGTCCGGCCGGGTTCACACCCGGCCCTGGCCCGATCCGGCCCACGCTCGGCCCTCGTCCGCTCGGGTCCCTGCGCGGCCGTCCGGCAGGGTCGCGCGCCTGCGCACCCCGCACCGCCGACCGCCGCCCTCCCTCGGACGGACCCCGTGCTGAACGCCGGGCCACCCGCCCAGTCCATCCGCCGCCACCGGATCCGGCATCACGCCCGCCGCGCTCCCCACCACCGCCCGGTCCAGCGGCACCCCCACCACGCCCAGCCCCGCCAGACCCGGCTTCCTCTCCGCCGTTCCCAGCGCCTCCACCAGGCCCAGCAGCCTCTCCACCGCCCCCGGCACCACCACCGGACCCGCTGGCTCTCCCACCGCGCCCAGCACCGGCGCCCCCCTCAACCGCGCCCCCACCCCGCTCGTCCCCCTCCCCCTCGCGCCCGGTCATGAAGCCGTCACCATCGGCCTGAGCCGAGTGGCGGCCGCACGGGTGACAAGAGGCGCGGCGCGATCCGCCAGGAGAGTGAGGGGCCAGGCGAGGGCCGCGCCGAAGGCCAGGCCCACGATCACGTCGTGTGGATAGTGCACACCGATCCAGACCCGGGAGGCGGCCATCAGGACGGCGGCCAGGGCCGCGATCCGGCCGAGACGCCGGTCTGCGAGCCACAGCGCCACCGCGGCGGCCCCGGCGATCACCGCATGGTTGCTGGGGAACGACCAGTCGCGCGCGGCCGGGCACCCCTCGACCGTCACGGTGTGCAGCGTCCGGCACGGTCTGCGCTCGGCGACGGTCGACTTGACCAGGACGTCCACCACGTAACAGACCACCACGACCACAGGTGCCGCCAGCGCCCGGACCATCCGCGCCTCCCCCGCACTGCGGGCCCGCCACCACGCGGCGAGCATCAGTACGCCGAACAGCGCGAGGCCGTAGTCGGACCACACGGCGATCACGGTGTTCAGGGCGTGCGGGGTGTGGCGGGCGAGGCGGGTGATCCAGGTGTATGCGCCGCCGTCCACCGAGGCGCCGCCGAAGGCCAGGGCGGTCACGAGGAGGTCCCTTCCGAGGCGCGGCGGGCACGGGCGCGCCGGGCCTCGAGAGCGATCGGGGTCAGGGAGAGGACGACCACGAGCGCGACCAGCGGCAGCAGGTAGCGGTCGACGTTCGGCACCGAGGAACCCAGCGCGTAACCGCCCAGCACCAGACCGATCGTCCAGGCCAGACCGCCGATCACCTGCCACAGGGTGAAGACCCGCACCGGCACGTCGAGCGCCCCGGCCAGCGGGTTCAGCACGGTGCGCACGACCGGCACGAAGCGGGCCAGGACCACCGCCTTGGCATGTCCGTAGCGTGCGAGCAGCTCCTCGGCCCGCTCCGCGCCCTCGTGCAGCTTCTTCGCACGGCTACGGGCCAGCAGCGCGCGGCCGCCGCGCCGCCCGAGCCAGTACCCCGTCTGGGCACCGAGCAGTGCACCGACCACGGCGGCGGCCAGCACCTGTGGAAGTGACAGGTGCACGGATCCATGGACGCCGGGGACGCACAGCAGCCCGGCCGTGAACAGCAGCGAGTCGCCGGGCAGGAAGAAACCGACCAGCAGGCCGGTCTCGGCGAACATGACGACCGCGATGCCGAACGCGCCGAAGGCCGACAACAGGGATCCGGCATCCAGGACGTTCACCGCTTGGGCGACGGCGAACTGGGCAACTGCCACGGAGGCGACCCCTCTCATACTGGGATGTGGACGGAACGGGTACGTACCCGCACCTAGCGACTACAGTCATGTAGACCGTCTACTGAACTGTAGACGAATCAGAGCCGAGGAGTGTTCCCATGCCCGAGGGGCAGATTGACGAGCCGGTCGACGGCCCGGTCGACGGGCGCACGGACCGGCGGCCGGCCGGCGAGCTCGAGGCGAGCGTACTGGCCGCACTGTGGGCCGCCGACGCGCCGCTCACGCCCGGTGCCGTCCAGCTGGAGCTCGGCGGCGGCCTCGCCCGCACCACGGTGACGACGATCCTCACACGACTGCACGCCAAGGGCGCGGTCACCCGCGCGCGCTCCGGCCGTGGCTACGCCTACGCCCCGGCCCAGGACTCCCCCGGCCTCACGGCCCGCCGTATGCACGCCGAACTCGACAAGGACGAGGACCGCGGCACCGTCCTCGCCCGCTTCGTCTCCGATCTGAGCCCGGAGGACGAACATCTCCTGCGGACACTCCTGGAAGGCGGCCCGCAGGACGGTGAGGACGGCGTGTGAACAGCGCCTTAGGGATCTTGTTGTCGGCTGCGGCGCGTAGGCTGGTCGACTACGGTCCGGCGGCCCCTGGAGGAATCCCGTGATCTACGCCGTGTGGCTTCCGCTGCTCATGCCGTTCCTCGCCGTGCCCGTGGCGCGGCGTGGCGCCGAGCAGCTGCGCCCACGGACGGCCGCCTGGGCGCTGACGACTCTCGCACTGGTCCTCGCCCTCTCCAGTACGGCGGCGCTCGGCATGCTCGCCCTGGCCGGCGCCCTGCGCCTGTCCTTCGTCGCCGAGGCGGCACACCTCTCCCCGCATCTGCCGGGCGCCGGCTCGCCCGCCACCGTGCCGGCGGCGGTGCCGGCCACCCTCGCGCTGACGGGTCTCGGCGTCCTGGTCCTCGACCGGGCCCGCCGCCACCTGCGCGAACTGCGCGCCGCGCACCGGCAGTTCCGCAGCGGGGCGAGCGCCGGCGATCTCTGTGTGCGGCACGACGACCGGCCCGAGGCCTACGCCCTGCCCGGGCGGCCCGGCCGCATCGTGGTGACGACGGGAATGCTGCGCGCCCTGAGCGCCGGCGAGCGCGAGGTGCTGTTCGCCCATGAGCGCGCCCACCTCACCGGCCGCCACCACCTCTTCCTCGCGGCCGCGGAGTTCGCCGTCGCGTTGCACCCCGCCCTGCGCGGCCTGCGCGCGCCGCTCTCGTACGCCCTGGAGCGCTGGGCCGACGAGTCCGCGGCGCAGGCGACGGGCGACCGTGCGCTCACCGCCCGAGCCGTCGGCCGCGCCGCCCTCGCGGCCGG
>NZ_JBFBBE010000222.1:2608-7382 GCF_040682555.1 Streptomyces sp. NPDC051172 | reverse complement strand
GATCCGTATCCGCTCCGGGAAGCCATCCCCCACCACATGATCACGAGCCACAAGCCCCGGATCCTAAAGGATCACCCGGCAAGGAAGCGACGTTGCCCCTTAGGTGATCCCGCGTTCGTCTCTGTCATACGTGATAGCGCGACTTAGGATTCCCGTTCGTCTCCTTGAATATCCTCGTTGGATATCGTTCCGCATCCCGGAGGTTGCGTCAGCCACGCATGGATGCTGACGCCGGATGCGGCACCGGTTTCAGACGTCTTTCCGATGGGTCCCGAATTGAACCTTCTGGAGACTGGGATTCAGGCAGTTTAGCTTTATCCGTATCGCGCGGGTCCCGCAGTGCGCCGTTTCATACGCCTGAACACGATCACTGCTTTCCTGGCATGCTATTGTCCCCTCACCCTTTCGGGATTAGGTGAGCCATCGGACCCAGGAACCTCCCTCCGAGTTCCTCCCGGCTTTACCGGGGATATGACAGAGCGCCTCGCGGCGCAGATCCGTTTCCGGTTCGCCTTCTCGCCCGGAGCGAGTCGGCAGCGCAGGGTGCGCGTGGCGGCCTCGGCCTTGCGGCGGGTCGCCTCGCGCAGCCCGTCGGGTCGCATCACCACGCCCTTGCCGTCGACCTGCATCACCAGCAGGGTGTCCGCGCTCGCCGGGAGGGGGATCTTGTACTGGTAGAACGCGTCGATGTCACGGGCCGCGGCGACGACGAGCTGTTCGGCCTGCCTGCCGCTTGCCCAGCACCTTCCCGCACCGCTGCTCGATCGCCGTCTTCGCCTGGTCGTAGGAGCCACGGACCGCCTCCAGTACCGCGAGGCGGGCCAGTTGGTGCGAGTGCCGGCCCGCCGGCAACGACAGGGCCGCATCGGCCGGGCGCACCCCGCTCAGCCCCTTGCCCCGCCAGACGCACCGCTGGACGGTGACCGTGCCGAACACACAGGCCAGCAGGCGGCGATGCCCCCTCTCCCGGTGTGGGCGCAGCTGATGGTCCGGCCCGTGCACCACCGCGGGCGGCGCGTGTTCCTCCCGCCCGGCCGGCAGATCGAGGTGGGCCTGGAACAGCAGACGCTGAAGCTCACGGCCCTGCTCCATGAGCATCCCCTCCAGCTCGTGATGCGCAAGATGCGCCGTCGCCGGCCCGGCCAAGTCGGTTTTCAGGGCTTCGAAGGCCCTGACTGCGGGCGCGAACACATCGGTGTCGTCGATGGCGTCGTACGGTTCCACGGTGCTCTTCTTCCTGCTCTTCGTTTCGGCTTGTCACCTTCGAAGGTAGGAAGAAGAGCCTTTATCGTTCCGCCAGTTCCATCATCCGGGGCCGTCCACGGGAGCCAGGGAGAACAGCCCGGGCCTCTCCTCGCGCAGCCAGCCGCGTTCGACCAGCCGCTTCAGCTTCCCCCGTGTCCCCTCGATCTTCGCAGCCACCGCCGGCAGCCCGATCCGGGGCACCACCTGCTTCGCCTGCACCGGCCCCGGCGCATCCGCGACCACTTCGACGATGTCCCGGTACACATCCGGCAGCACGTCCGGTGACAGCCCCTCCCGCCGGTGCGGCACCATGATCACTGCGCCTGCCGAGAATGTCATCCGTGCAGCTCAAGGACTTGCTCGGCGGTTGCGGCAGGATGATCACTCGTGTTGCTTCGACTGGCATACCTGACTGTCACCAACGCGTTCGCCGCCCTGCGGCTGTTGCCGATGAGCGACCGGGACAAGGATGTAGAGATCCTCGCACTGCGCCATCAGCTCACTGTCCTTGAGCGGCAGCTCGGTGGGGACAAGGCGAGGTTCGCTCCGCAGGACCGCGTCTTCCTCGCTGCGCTCCTCGCCCAGCTGCCGCGCGATGTCCTGGGGCGACTGCGGCTGTTGGTCCGGCCGGACACCGTGCTGCGCTGGCATCGCGACCTGATGAGGCAGCGTCATGCCCGCTCCTGCCGGCCGAAGCGAGCAGGTCGCCCGCCCACGGTCCGCTCGATCCGCGTGCTGATCCTGCGCCTGGTCCGGGAGAACCCGTCGTGGGGGTACCGGCGCGTGCACGGCGAACTCGCCGCCCTGGGCATCAAGATCGCCGCCTCCACCGTCTGGGAGATACTCAAAGCCGAGGGCATCGACCCGGCACCCGATCGAAGTGTCACCACCTGGGCCAACTTCCTGCGCTCTCAGGCCGACGCACTTTTGGCGTGCGACTTCATCGAGACCGTCACCCTGGCCGGCCAACGGCAGTACATCCTCGCGGTCATCGAGCACGCCACTCGCCGCATCCGCATCCTGGGAACCACCGCGCATCCCACCGCCCACTGGGTCAGCCAGGCCGCCCGGAACCTCGTCATGGACCTCGAGGACACCGGAGCCACCGTCAGCCACCTGATCCGTGACCGGGACGCGAAGTTCCCGGCCCTGTTCGACCAGATCCTTGGCGACGCCGGCATCCAGGTCGTGCTCTGCGGCATCCGTGTACCGCGGATGAACTCCATCATGGAGCGCTGGGTGCAGACCTGCCGCCGTGAGCTCCTGGACCGGACCTTGATCTGGAACGAGCGCCACCTACGGCAGGCGCTACACGAGTTCGAGCAGCATCACAACCTGCACCGGCCCCATCAGGCCATGAACCAGGCGGCGCCCCTGCGCGCGGTTCCCGAGCCGATCACCGATCCCAGGCGAATCGCCCGCCTGGACATACGCCGACACGACCGGCTCGGCGGAGTGATCCACGAGTACCGACACGCTTCCTGACCTGGTCGGATGAGATATTCGGCAGGCGCACGATCTTGGTGGCTAATTCCAACTCTCATGCTGTGAGGCTTAGTTGGAGTCTGGCGAGGTGGCAGTGATTGGCGCGGTCAAGGGGGCGGCCGTGCCACCAGGCGTGGAGTCGGATGAGGTTGAGGGCGGCGGCGCTGGTGGTGTGGTCGAGGTGGGTCTTGGCCAGGCTGCGGTAGCGGGCTCGGCGTAGTCCGGTGGTGTGGGTGGCCTGGCGGATGGTGCCCTCGACCCCGGCCCGCAGTGCGTAGTCGCGCTGCCAGGTGCCGTCCTGCTGCTGGGCGCGGGCGGTGCGGATGGCCTCGGTGAGCTCGCGGGGGTAGAGGCTGAGCCGGCGGCCTTTTCGTGAGTTGGTGCACTGGTTCTTGAAAGGGCAGGGGATGCAGTCCAGGGCGGCGAAGGAGACGACGGTCTTGGCCACGCCCTCCTGGACGACGTCGTTCCAGGTGGCGCTGGTCTTCCCGGCCGGGCAGACGGCCTGCTTGCCGTCCCAGTCGATGGTGAAGTCGTCTGCGGCGAAGCCTTGTTGGGCTTTGGCCTGGCGGGAGGTGTCGAGCAGGACCGGAGTGACCAGGGCGATGCCGTAGTTCCTGGCAGAGGCGACGATCAGGTCGGCGCTGGGGTAGCCGGAGTCCAGGTAGTGCCGGGTGGGCAGCAGGTGACGGCGGTGCAGCACCTGGTGGATCGGCTCCAGGGCTTTGGTGTCCGGGAGCGTGGAGGCGGTGGTGGCCACGTTCGTGATGATGTTCGGCCGGGAGGGACGGTCGCCGTCGGCCTGTGGATGGCAGGTCTCCGACACGTGCAGCTTGAACCCGTTCCAGAACAGGTCGCGTTTGGCGGACCAGCGGGCGTCGGTGTCATACGGGGAGGCCAGGCGTATCGGGCCGGGCGGCAGCCCGTCACCCCCGTCCTCGGCGCGCTCGCGGCGCCGGATCCGCAGCCTGCCGCTCCCACCCGGGGTGCGGGTGTAGTTCTGCACCAGCACGATCCGCAGGGTCTGCACTGCGGGCAGTTCACGCAGCCATGCCGGGGAAACCGGGGCGTAGAGGGCCTCCAGCAGAGTGTAGCCGTCCTTGGCGTAGTGCAGGGCGAGTTCGTCCTGCCTGGTCTTGGAGGAGGGCAGGCGCCAGGTGTCGATCCGGTCTGCGTAGCGGCGGCTCCAGTCCTCCACGACCAGCGCCTGGTCCACCCAGTCGGGGCAGGCCGCAGCCAGGGCGTTCAGTGCCGCGCGCACGCTTTCGCCGACCAGCTCGAGCCGGTTCAGGTCCCGCACCGCGGCCACGATGTGCGTGGAGTCGGTGCGCTGGTTGCCGCCTGCCGCCACCAGTCCCAGCTCGCGCAGCCGCTCCAGCAGCAGGTCCAGCACCCGCTCCTCCAACCCGTGGGCGACGACACGGGAGCGGAACTCCGACAGCACGCTGTGGTCGAAGCCCGGATCCTCCAGAGCCAGACCGAGTGCATACTTCCAGGACAGATTCTCCCGGACCTCGTCCGCGGCCTGCCGGTCGGTGAGGTTCGCGGCCTTCTGCAGCACCGTGACCAGCGCGAGCCGGCCCGGCGACCAGCCCGGCTTGCCCGCCCGCCCGAACCCGTCGGCGAAGGCAGCGTCCGGGAACAGCTCGCCCAGCCGGTCACGGACCTGCACCGCCAGCGGGGCCTCCCGCCTGCCCGAGTACATCACCCGGACCGCCGCCGCGATCTGCGGATCCGGCTTCGGCCAAGGCTGGGGCTGCACCGACACGACACGCTCCGATCCGAGAAGACCCACGAGTGATCACCAGCGCTCATGATCCACCGCCTCCTCGTCGCGCTGCCACCCCTGGCACACGCACAGACCCACGACCGACTCCGCCAGTCACCTCGTCGCCCGCCAACTCGGCCTGTCTGCATGACAGTTGGAATTAGCCACCAAGATCGCGCACTCCCGCCTGCCCGAGTACATCACCCGGACCGCCGCCGCGATCTGCGGATCCGGCTTCGGCCAAGGCTGGGGCTGCACCGACACGACACGCTCCGA
>NZ_JBFBBE010000222.1:0-2510 GCF_040682555.1 Streptomyces sp. NPDC051172 | reverse complement strand
CACGCACAGACCCACGACCGACTCCGCCAGTCACCTCGTCGCCCGCCAACTCGGCCTGTCTGCATGACAGTTGGAATTAGCCACCAAGATCGCGCAATCTCATGGCAGCCCGCCTGCCCGCGTGCATGGTCCCGCCGAGCGCTCAGCGCGGACGGTGATCGCGGCCTTCCCTCGTAAGGAACCGTGCCCATTTCACTTCAGCGGACCAGACTGCTCTGGGGGATCTGCCGACCGGTGACGGCATCGATGAATACATCGCTGGTCTCAATGCCCATCATCCACACAGGCCGCCATCCCTGGCCCCTGACCTTCTGCGCAAGAAGCACCGCACCCTGCGTCGTTCGGCCTGAGTAACGGTCAGCGAGTTGCGCGGCCTTGCTCTCGCTGACCGCGGTCTTGGGCAGCTGAGGGTCGGCTATGGCACGGGCGGTGAAGTTCATGATGCGACCGGCCGAGGTCACGGTGATGTCCAGCCGCATCGGCATCATCAAGCCTGCCTTGTAACGCCGATAGATGAGTATGTAGACGGCGGTGTTGCTGGATCCGCTCACGCGGACCTTTCGGTGCGCGCCGCGGATCTCATCCGGGAACCAGCGCTCGGCAAAACGGGTCCCGACCGACTCGGCCTGTTTCTGGTTCAGAGATCCCTCTTCGGCCTTGTTGTCCTTGAACGCGGCCAGTTCCAGTTTCTTGTCGGGCCACCAGCCGGAGATGTCTCCGAGGTCGGTGGAGGCCGTCACCAGCAGGTGCCCATCCCGCTTTACGCTCACCGTCTGCCCGATGTTGGCCTTCTTGCCGAACACATACCTGGCCGCTCCGGTGATCCAAGCGTCCGAACCTTCCAGAGCCCTCGCTTCGGCTTGGACATCGTGGCGTTCCGACACCGGAACGTATGGGTTGACCGACGAGTTAAACACACTGACCAGGGCCAAAGAGCCGACCGCGGCAAGGCCTGTGCCCCAGAGGATGTCCTTCTTCCCCGGCCACTGCCCTTGTCCACGGAACCGCAGCCAAGCCGCCGCGCCCAACACGCCGAGCAGTGTTCCCGTCGCGTTGGCGGCGAGATCGGTCGCACTGCATGAGCGCCCCATCTCCCCTTCCGCCTGCACCAACTCGATCACGCCGCTGGAAATGACCGTCACCGCCGCAATGGTCAAAGGCCGCCGGAAGATGAGTACAGCGAAGAACGGTGCCGGAGCGAACAAGGCGACGTTCAGCAGCGCACTCGACGACTGGAACATCTGAGGGAACGGTGAGCTCAGATCGCAGATGGCGCCCTGCCCGACAGGGCCACCGTCGGTCGGCACGAGGGTCACGGCACAGATACCGGCGACGCTGGCGGCGCACAGCACACGCACAGTGACCGGCTTCTGCCGTATCCAGGCAATCAGCCCTGTGGGCAGCGCCAGGGTCAGCGCAAGCACTCCGAACGCCAACAACAGGCCAGGAACAGCTTTGATGGACGCGTCAATCAAGTGAGCGACCCTTTCACGGCAAGTGACACGGTGAGAGGCACGGGGGAGGACCCGCAGTGACGGGCCCTCCCCACGAGATCACCAGACGGTTCAGCAGAAGCTGATGTTCGGCGTGTAGTACTGGCCCGTGGAGGCATCCATCAGACCCGCCGCATCGCAGTCCGGAGCGTACTTTGCTATGGACTGGCCGCCGAAAGAGTACGAGATCGACTGCCCCGACGACACTGTCTTCAGCGGGCTGGTGAAGACGGCCTCACTCGTGGACATCTTCAGGTAGGCAGTCACCTTGCTGCCGCCGGACTTTGTGTACTTGGTCGCGCCGTAGAAGAGGCTTGAGTTGCCGGTCACCACGGATCCGTTGTGCGCTTCGAAGTACAGGGTGCCGTTGCTCAGCTTGGTGCTGGTAGTTCCCCCGGTGCCGGCGAAGGCAGCCGTGGCGCCTCCGATTACCAGCGCGGCGGACACGGCGGCGGTGGTCAAGACGCGGCCGATAGGCATGATGTGGATCCCTTCTTGGTGGGTCCCGCCACTTGTGGCGGCAGTTGCTCGGCGCACTCAATCAGAACTGTGATCTTGTGGCCATGATGAAGATCACGGGGTGTACCTGGAACCTTGGGCATCAGATTGAACCCCACCACCAGCCAGGCTACACAAGGGAGTTGGGCGACTTGGGCGGGTGAAGCAGACTGACGACTCCCTGGGGCGGATCGGCGGGTGCACCCATACGGTTTGGGTGCGGCTCTTTGGGCACCAAGACCGCCGGTGTCCAGCGTCAGTACACCGGCACCGCGGGCAGGGTCGAGAACGCCCAGGTCAGCGTGCACCTGTCGTACGGATCCGGTAAGGGCCGCACTTTGATCGACAGCGAGCTCTACCTCGGCAAGGGCTGGGCCGGCACCACCGCGGAGCACGAACGCCGCTGCGCCGAGCAGGGCATCCCTGCCCTTGCCGATAACGTCATCCGCGCTGGTCGGAGCCATGTGCGACGGTTCGCGGGATGTCGGCCGCTTCGCCGACGTCGACCACTCTGGCACG
>NZ_JBFBBE010000221.1:0-7449 GCF_040682555.1 Streptomyces sp. NPDC051172 | reverse complement strand
GAGCCTCGCCGGGCGCTGCCCAAAAGCAGCCGGGAACCGCCAAAAACACGGACAGGTCAGGCACTTGACCGGCCCCGTTCCTTCAGGGATGAATGCTTACATTTTTCTGGCCGCCGACACACCGCTCGCCTGGGCGACGACCACGAAGCGAGGAAGCTCGATTATCGTCCAGCTGATCGCCTCGACGGGGGAGGCTGAACGTTGGTTTGGGCGGTGGTACCGCTGGCACGGTGCTCAGAACCGCTGGACGGCGGCCGGCTCGGTGATGGGGAGATCCTTGCGGCCGCTGCGATGCTTGAAGTGGAAGCCGACGGACTGGCGTTCGCCACTTTCAGCGGGCCCAATCGCGAGTAGCGCTCTTCCGCGGCTGCTACCATGCCTGCTTCCCTGCTATCAGCTGCTACGGCTCTTCTTTCAACTGCTACGGCCTCTGCTACGGCCTGGGGGTTAACCATATGCCTCCTGGTCACTTCGAACCCCTTGGTCGAGTCGAACCCCTTGCTCGAGAAATCACCGCTGAGTCGCTTGCTGGCCGTCTGGACCAGATCGCCTATCTGCCTACCCGTGCGGGTGATCGCGTCCTTCACATTGTCGCGGACCTCCACGCCTGTCCTGCTTGCCCTGCGTGCAAGGCCGCTCCCAGAGCGTGCAAGTCCTTTCACCGCCGCAGCTCCAACGTCAAGTGCGGCCGCTGTGCGTACTACCCCTTTCTTGGGTGCTCCGTCGTCGCGGGAGAAACCGCGCTTGTGTACTCTCTTGCGAGAGAGCAAGTCGAATGTACTCGTGGAGTCGGAAGGCCCAGGGTCGTCAGCGGAAACCGCAGGTTCGGGATCGGAATCCTCGGGGTTGGGAGTGGTCATGTTCGCTCCTAGATGTATGGATCGCTAATCCGTACAACGGGCACTCAGCAGGCGCGGTTCAACTCCAGTGTGGTCAGAGTTTCGTTCATCGAGAGGGCGTCAGGAGCAGGGCAGTTGCAAGTTTCCGGGGTAGCGCGGCTGGTCGGGTTATGGCCGGTTGGGCCGCATACGAGATCACCCGACTTTGCAACACCCCTGCAGGCCGGGGGCCTTGAATTCCGCGCGGGATCCGAAGTCCCCGGCAGCCATGTCGCATCCCGCGGCCAGTGTGAGAGCGTAGTGGCCCCTCCTGCGCCGGCTGCTCAATGTCCCTCCCTCCCAGCGGGACTTACACACGTTGCTGAGGGCTGCGGGGACGCGCGGGGCGCTCACCGCACCCCGCTGTCCTCCAGTGCCGATCTCAGGCTGCGCAGCGCGTAGTACACCCGGGACTTCACCGTGCCCTGCGGGACGCCGAGGGCTTCGGCCGCCTGGTGAGTGGTGCGGTCCTCGAAGATCGTTGCCCGGAGTGCCTCGCGGTGCGCCGGAGTCAGCGACCGCAGGGCGTCCTGTACCACGATGGACGACAGCATCTGTTCGATGTCGTCCACCTCGGCGCACATGTCGCTCAGCCAGGAGTTGCCGGCGATCTCCATCGGCCGTGCCATCCGCGTCCGGTGCGCGTCGATGACGAGGTTGCGGGCGACCCGGAACATCCAGGGTCGTACCGCCATCCCCTCGCCGTCCGCGAGGGCCTGCTTCTTCCAGCAGCGCAACAACGTCTCCTGGAGTATGTCCTCCGTTCGGTACGTGTCTCCGCCGAGCATGCGCAGCACGTACGAGTAGAGCGCCGGGCCGTGTTCCAGATAGAGATCCCGCAGCGCCCGCTCCTCGGGGGAGACCGCGCTCGCCGATCCGATGACCGTCACGTTCATGGTGTGCTCCTGCTCCTTGTCTGCCGGAGCTCGGAGTGTTGCGACGGGCGATGGATGTCCGTTTGACGAACGGTCCACGGGACGATCGACAAACGGTCCACACGGCGCTGACGGCGATATACGCGCAGGCAGTTCGACTCGTCAGAGGGTTCAGACGAGTGCCTCCAGGGCGTCCACGCGCCTGCGGACCTGGCCGGCGACCTCGGCATGGGGCGAGCGCACCAGGCCCCGTCGGCCCAACCGGTCCCACATGTGCAGCAGTTCACGCCCGTGTGCCACGGCCGCGCGGTCGTCGTCCAGCCACTGCCAGGCTGCTGTCGCCCGCGCCACCTCCTCGGGCGCCCTCCGGTCCCCGTCGCGGCACCGGATCCGGGCCACGGCCAGGGCCAGCACGACGGCCTCGCGGTGGTCGCCGCTGAGGTGCGCGATGTAGGCCTCCACCGCCCGTGCCTCGACCGCGTGCGGATGCTCGGCGCCCACCTCGTCGGTCAGGCTCTCGCGCAGCTCGGTCGCGAGGGCGTGTGCCTCGTACAACCGGCCGTCATCGGCGAGTGCGTTGATATGGCCGACCCGTGCGGCGAGTTCGGCAGGGAGCACGACGGCCGGTGTGCGAGCGGGCGCGCGGCCGATGTCCCGAACCGCGGCGGTGGCGCGGGCCACGGCGATGGCGACGGCTGTACCGGCGGGTTCGGCTCTTGGCTCAGGTCCCGGTCCGGATTCGAGCAAGCGGCTGGAGCCGTCCGGCGACACCTGCAGGACGAAGTGGCCGGTGTCGGAACGCTCGTTCACCGTCGCCTCGACGACCCCGCCGTGTTCGACGGCGTACCGCTGCAACCGGTCCAGTACGGCCTCGTGCACGGACTGGCCCGGCGTCGGCAGGAGTGATTCCCCGTTGACCTCGGGGAGTCCCTCGTCGGAGATGTACACCTCGAAGCGGATCACGGCTGCCTCCTTGTCATGAGGTGGGCGTGGGAGTCAGGGAATCGGTGGGCACGGCGGTGGGGAGGGAGGTCTGTACGCCGGTGGGCGTGGGGGTGCCGGACGGGATGGCGGCGACCCCCGCGTACTTGGCGAACTGGGCGCGGATCGCCGCGACATAGCCCTGGGCCTCCGCGGTCTCCGGCACGCCCTTGGCCGCGCGGACGGCGTCCATCCCCACGTCGTAACCGGCCAGGGCGAGGTCCAGCACGCTTCCGGTGGCCTCGTTGGCGTCGATCATCTTCTGTGCCTGGTCGGCCAGGTCGCACAGATAGCGGCCCTGCGCCAGGATCGAGTCCTTCGCGTCCAGCGCGGAGGCCTTGCCGTTGTTGTCGTCGTCCTTGCCGTACTTGGTGAAGACGTCGGGCGGCAGCTGTGAGATCCCCTGCTTGCCGTCCGGGCCGACGAGGGAGGCGTTGAAGCCGGACGCCTTCTCGATCTGGGACGCGATGACGATCGGGCCGATGGCGCCGCAGAGTTGGCCGGCCTGCTGGATGGGGTCCACCAGGCCCTCGGGAACCGTCGAGGTGTCCAGTTCGCCTTGGCCGTCGCCCAGGAAGACGGCCATCACCGAGCTCGCGTCGTCCGGCCCCGGGAGGTCTCCGCCGCCTCCGCCGCCGCCGAAGACGCTGTGGAAGAGCAGGTAGATCGCGATCAGCGGGGCCAGCAGAACACCGAACCCGCAGAAGACGATGACGATGACGGTCCCTCCGGCCAGGCCGAGCGGGAACAGCAGACAGCCGGCGCCACCGGCTGCGACCGCCGTGTTCCTGACGGCCTTCGACCCTCCGCCCTCCTCGTCCTTCCCGTCCGCAGCCTGCGGAGCGGCGCCGCCCTGCTCTCCCGTGTCCATGCCCATGGCTGTCCGCCCTCTTCCTCTCTCCTTGAACCGCTGTGCCGGAACGACCCGTTGTGCTGTCCGACGGGCTCGGGAGATCGAAACGGGCCTCCGGACAAATAAGTTCAAACCAGTGGAAACCGCATGAGCCAGCAAAGTGGACGTACGAGGCGAGAGGGGGGCGGGACACACATGGGTACACCTGCGGCAACGCCGACGGGCCGGGGAGCACCGACGGGCCAGGCAGGCTGGGTCCGGGGCCCGAGAGCCCCCCAGCCCACTAGCCCGGTCCCCGCCGGGAATCCGGCACCCCCTGCCGATCATGTCCGGGCCGCCCTGCCGCCCGCGCCTCAGCCCCGGCTTCAACCCCGGCCCCAGCCCCGGACACGCCGTCCCTCCGCCGCCCCTCTTCCCGAACGGACGTGGGGCGATACCCCTCGGCCCAGGGCGCCCAGGGGCCGGTCCCGGGACGAGGTCGGCTGGGTCCAGGCGCACGGCGGGGCCGGGGTCACCTCGCTGGTCGAGGTGCTCGGCGGGGTGGACGTGGGGGCCCGCTGGCCGGACCCGGCACGGGGCGAGCCGCGGCGGGTCGTACTCGTCGGGCGGACCAGCGCACGCGGACTGCGGTGCGTCTCGCGGGCCCTGGGCTCGCTGGAGGGCGGGCGGGCGCCGAAGGGGCTCGACCTGCTCGCCGTGGTGCTCGTCGCCGACGCCCCCGGCCGGCTGCAGCTCAGCCTGCTGCGCCGCATCCGCGTGCTGCGCTCCGCGGCGCGGGTGCAGCGCGTGCCGTGGATACCGGCATGGCGCACCGGCGGTCACCCGAAGGTGCTGCCCAGACAGTTCGACAGGCTCGCCGAGCTGGTGGGAAGCGAGCTCTACCGCGAGGGAGCCGCGTCATGAGCCCGTTCCTGCACGGGGCCCGGTTCCTGGCGGCCGCCCCCTACACCCCGTCCGGGGACGCATCCAGCGCGGCGATGACGATCATCAACACCCTGTGCTGGTGTGCCTCGGCCGCCGGCGTCTTCGGGCTGTTGGCCGTCGGGATCAACATGGCCATCCAGCTGAACCGCGGCGAACCGGGCGAGGGCGGCGCTCACTTCCGCGGCGTCTTCTTCGTCACCCTCGCCTGTCTGATCGCCACGACGGCCGGCCCGCTCGTCGATTTCCTCGGTGACCTGTCCCTCCTCGGGCCGTAGGCCCTATACGTCACCCGCCTTCGCGTACCGCCGTTCATCCCTTACGCCCACCACTCGCGCGGGCACCGATTCCACGGAGATCCTCCATGTCCTCACTGCTCATAGAAGCGTCCCACTTCCTGGCCGCCGACACGCCGGTCAGCGCCGTGCCCACACCGGTCAGCGGCGCCCCCAAGTCGCTGACCGACAAGGTCGGCACGGTCCTCGGCATCGTCTCCTGGGCAGGCACCGCGGCCGGTGTGCTCGGTGTGCTGGTCACCGGCGCGATGATGGCCGTGTCGCTCAAACGCGGCGAGAGCTCCGAGCACATGAGCCGGCTCGGCATGGTGCTCGGCGGCTGTGTGCTCGTCTCCACCGCGGGGCCGCTGGTCGGCTTCGTCTTCGGATGAGTCGGCGGTCGAGATGCTCATACGCAGACAGCGGCACCGGCCCGAGCCCTCCGGGCCGTACTGGAAGCAGCGCAGCTGGCAGACGTCGGCGGGGTTCCTCGCCCTTGTGGTGCTGGTCGGCGTCTTCGTGGCGCTGACCTCCGACGGCGACGGCGGCCGGGCGGGCGCTGCGCCGTCCGCGGGCCCGCTGACCACCGCGACCGCTCGGGACGGCCGCCCCAAGGGCTGCCGCACCGACGACAGCGCCGGGGACGCGCTGCCCAAGTCGGCGCCGAAAGACATCAGTTGGCAGGCGCTCGGCATCGCCCGGGTGCCGGTATCCGCGTCGGCGGGGCCCACCCGGACGAGCGGGGTGATGCGCTGGTGTTTCGCGCACACACCGGTCGGCGCCGCGCTGGCCGCCACCGTCATCCCCTCCCAGATGAGCGGCTCGGGCTGGCGGACCATCACCGACCAGCAGGTGGTGGCGGGGAGTGGCCGTGACCTGTTCGCGTTCCAGCGCTCGACCGTCGCGGACGTCGACAGCGCCGCCGAGAGCGGGGATACGTCCACCGCCTCGTACGCCGGGTTCGCGGTGACGTCGTACACGGGCACCGACGCCGGCGTCAGGCTGCTGCTCAGGACGGGGCAGGGCTACGCGTCGACCGTCGTCCTCCTGCGCTGGAGCGGCGGGGACTGGAAGGTCGTGCCCGACGACAGCGGTTCCCTGCACACGACGGTGGCGAACGTCTCCGGCAACACCAACGGCTTCGTCCTGTGGGGGGTGTGACATGAGCTGTTCCACCGGTAGTCCGATCACCGATCTGGCCAAGGGCTTCTTCGAGTTTCTCGGCGACCCCATCGGCACGATCGTCGGCCTGATCGCCAAGACCATCCTCGCGGGCGCCATCGCGGTGTACGGGGCCCTGGTCACCAAGGTGCCGACCCTGGACGACCTGAACGCGACCACGTCGAAGGACGTCAACGGCCAGACCCAGTGGCTGGTGGTCTACCTCGCGGTCGGTTCACTGCTGTTCGCCGCCTGCCGTATGGCCGTCGAGCGTCGCGCCACCGCGGGAACGACCGCTCTGAAGGGCATGGCCCGGGTCATCGCCGTGTCAGGTGCCGCCACCACCATCGTCCTGGCCGCCGCGCAGGTGGCGGACAACTACTCCAAGTATCTGTTCGACGCGAGCGTGCAGAAGACGCTGGACGGCGTCGGCTTCTGCGCCGACACCTCCGGCATCGAGCCCTTCCTGCTCCTCGTCCTCGCCTTCCTGCTGCTGATCGCCGGGATCATCCAGACGATCCTGATGTACATCCGGCTGGGCGTGATGATCCTGCTGCTCGGCACCCTCCCGCTGGCGGCGGCGGCCTCGATGACCGACTGGGGGTCCGGCTGGTGGCGCAAGCACATCGGCTGGATGATCGCCTGGCTGTTGTACAAACCGGCAGCCGCGCTGGTGATGTACAGCGGAGCCGCGATGATCAACACGAGCACGACGACTCCGAACCAGGGCGGCGGCGATCACGCCGTCAACCAGCGCATCGCCGGTATCGGCATCATGCTCCTGTCCGCGGTCGCACTGCCCGCGCTCCTGAAACTCGTGGTGCCCGCCACCGCCGCGCTCGGCGGGTCTGCCGCTTATACCGGGGCGATGCAGTCCGTGGGCGGCGGCCTGGCCACCGGCGCCCGGTCGCTCGGCGGCGCCCTCGGTGGCAGCGGCAGCAAGGATCCGTCGGGTCCCAGCGGCGCGTCCGGGGGTTCGAGCGGCACGGGTTCGGCCGGCACGAGCGGTACTGACGGCGCCAGCGGTACGAACGGTTCCGGCGGTACGAACGGCGCCGGCGGTACGAACGGCGCCGGCGGAGCCTCGGCCGGCGGCACGGCCGGTGCCGACGGCGGGACGGGGACCGGCGGCGGGACGGGGACCGGCGGCGGGACGGGGACCGGCGGCGCGGGTGCGACCGGCGGTGCCGGACGGGCCGCAGCGGCCGGCGGACCGGCCGCCATGGCAGTCGCGGCGGCAGTCACCGCGGCCCAGGTCGCGGGCAGAGCCGCCTCCGGATCCCTGGACGGCGCCGACGGCGACCAGGGCCACAACCCGAGCCCGCACCGCTGACCCCGCCGACCGGACGGCGACGCACCGCACTGCGGGCCGTCGCCCCCTGACCGGGGGGGGCGGACCCCCCCGGCCCCCCCCCCGGGGCCCGCCGGCACCCCCCGAACCCCCCGGCCCCCCGCCGCCGCCGCCCCACCCGCGCTCGTGGGAGCGCACCACTAAAAAGCAGACA
>NZ_JBFBBE010000220.1:0-7647 GCF_040682555.1 Streptomyces sp. NPDC051172 | reverse complement strand
GCCTGATCCACAAGACCGGCCCCGCCACCTACGCCCTCGCCTGCTGACCCGACACGCTCGACACCGACCAGAAGATCCTTAACTTCCCGGCCTTGTCTCAACACCTGTCTGTCGTTTTGGTGTTCGGCGCGTTCGGGCCGTCCTGCGCCCCTCCCCTCTCGGCCAGCGGGGCTGCCGCCACTGGGGCTTGGTTTGCGGTGGCGTCCGCCCGCCTGGCTGACCGCGCGTGCGCCGAACGGGTGCACCTGGCGCGCCGTGCGCGACCGCGACGCGGGCGGCTGTCGAAGCTGGGGCCGACCCTGACCAGCTGACGCTCCGTCATCAGGAGGTGCGCACCACGATGCGCCGAGTTCTCAAGGCCGCAGGCGTTGCCCTGGCCGCGGCGGCCTGCCTGACCGCCGCCGCCCCCGCCGCTTGTGCCGCCTCCGCCGCACCTCCCGTGCCACGGCTTGCCGCCGTCGAGGCCCCGCCTGTGCCCATCGCCCTCACATCGGGTGGACTGGGGGCGGTCAGTTTCGGCGCAGCCCTGCTCGCCTCGGTGCCGGACCCCGACCGCTCTCCCGCCGGGGCCAACGACTTCTCCTGCAGGCCCTCGGCCGCGCACCCCTATCCGGTGGTACTGGTGCACGGCACGTTCGAGAACGCCCTCGACAACTGGAGCGGACTCGCCCCGGTGCTGGAGAGAGCCGGCTACTGCGTCTTCGCCCTCAACTACGGTGAGACCAAACCCCACGCCCTGCTCAAGGCGGCCGGCCCGATCCCCGCCTCGGCGGCGCAACTGGCCCACTACGTCGACAAGGTGCGGGCCGCCACGGGCGCCAAGAAGGTCGACCTGGTGGGCCACTCGCAGGGCGGCGGGCTGATGCCCCAGTGGTACCTGCGCTTCGACAAGGGCGCCGCGAAGGTGCACCAGCTGGTGGGGATCAATCCCAGCAGTCACGGCACCACCGCAATCGGCACGATCCACCTCCTGGATGCGGTCCTGGACGTGGCGGGGCAGGCCGGCAAGCCGTTCGGCCTCGACAGCCCGGCGGCCAAGGACCAGACGATCGGCTCCCCGGTCCTGCAGCAGCTCTACGCCAAGGGCGACACCGAATCCGGCGTCACCTACACCGACATCGTCTCCAGGACCGACGTCGTCGTCACCCCGTACACCAACCAGTTCCTCACCGCCGGGCCCGGTGCGACCGTGCACAACATCCTGCTGCAGAACGTCTGCCCGTTGGACCTCACCGGCCACCTGGGCAGCTCGTACGACCCGAACGTGCAACAACTGGTGCTCAACGCCCTCGACCCGGCGCATGCCGAGCCGGTGCGCTGCGCCCTCATGCCGCTTCCGGTGTGACCCCGACCGGAACGGGAAAGGCCTGGGCCCGTATCTGCGAGGAAGTGCCTCGCAGATACGGGCCCAGGCCGCCGCCCGCGGGAAGGGGGATCGTGCGCTCACCTTTCCCGGCCGGCACCGGCAGGCGCATGCCGGCTCACGCCAAGGCGGCGTCAGGCGGGTTGCGGGACGGTCGTTGCCGGAGCGTCCGCCACCTTGCGGGTCTCGCGCATCATCAGCAGTCCGTTGACCACCATCAGTGTCGCGGTCAGGCCGTGGACGCCGAGCGCGGTGGCCACGGAGCCGTGGTGGGCCAGCACGGTGGTCATGTCGCCGTATGCGGCGAGGGCTTCCACCATCAGCACCCAGCCCAGCGCCCGACGCTGGCCCGTCACGAGCAGGATGCCCAGGACCAGGGCCATGACGACGTCACGGATTCCCTTGACGATCAGGAATCCGCCGCCGTCGCCGGACGGCCAGCTCGGCAGGCCGAAGGTCGGCGCCGTCGTCTCGGGGCTCAGGATGAACTCCCCTCCGAACCAGAGGATGAAGAGGATGAAGGCGGCGGCCAGGACGGTGTTGATCTTCTTCAGCGACATAGTTCTCCCCCTTGCGGGTCTTCGTCTGCTCGGTGCGCTTCATGGAGCCTGCTGCGGGTGAGCCCGCGGGCTCAGGCGAGGGCGGCGACCAACAGGGTGAAGGCGGCGATGAGCACGGCGACGCGGACGTAGTGGTAGCGGTTCCAGCGGTTCAGCTGCTGCTTCCAGTCGGCGGGCCGGTTGTCGGGGGTCCACGTCTTGTTGCGGTTGTTGATCGGGACGAGCAGCAGAATCGACATGATCACGCTGAGGATCAGCAGCGCACCGGCGCTGACGACGAGGCCGGTGCTGTGGTGGTGCCACCCGGCGACAGCCCAGATACCGGCGAGGACGAGTGAGCCGATGTACCAGAACGGCATGACGGCGCCGAGCATCCGGCCCCCGTGGGCATGGCCGAGTTGGCTGCTGTCCTCCGGGAGGGCGTCGAGGATCCGGTTGATGACGAAGGCGACGGAGAACTCCACCCCCACCATGACGCCGACGACCACGGTGGTGAAGACCTCGAGTGCGGTGAGCATGATGACGACCCCTCCTGGAATCTAGCATTGCTAGCGGATGAGGCAACGCTAGTACTATTGCCGCTCGATTGTCTAGCGGTGCTAGGATTCGAATCATGTCGGTACAGGAACGCAAGCAGCGCGAACGGGCGGAGCGCGAGCGCCTCATCGTGGCGACAGCCCGCGAACTCGCAGAGCAGCAGGGCTGGGACGCGGTCACCACCCGCCGGCTCGCCGAGCGCATCGAATACAGCCAGCCCGTCCTCTACAGCCACTTCCGCGGCAAGCGCGAGATCATCGGCGCCGTCGCCCTCGAGGGTGCCACCGAGCTGGCAGCGGCGGTGCGGGCCGCGACCTCCGCCGCGAACGGCCCGCGCGAGCGGGTCGCCGCACTGGCCCGCGCCTACCTGGAGTTCGCCGAGCGCAACCCGGCGGTCTACGACGCCTTGTTCCAGCTCGACGGCGGTCTTGCGTACGCGCAGGAGGACACCCCGGAGCCACTGAAAGACGCCTTCGCCGCCCTGCTGGAGACCCTGGGCGAGGTCGCCGGGGACGGCGTCGACCCGGGGCTCTACACCGAGACGTTCTGGGCGGCCCTGCACGGCCTGGCAACCCTGACCCGGGAGGGACGGCTGCCTCCGAAGGACACCGAACAGCGGCTGGAACTGCTGGTGGACCGGCTCGCCATCATCTGACCCACCGTCCGGACGGGCCCGCAGCCGGGGCTCTCGGTCCCCACCGCTGCCTGTCTCGTCGCTGCGCGGCACGGTCCACCGTCCCGGCTGGGAGGTCCGCGTCAGCGGTGGTCCGGCCGTGACGATCGGCCGCTGTCGCACCGCTGTCCGATGAGGTGTGTTTCCGGTAGGAGAGGGACGCCGGTTGCCGTTGCGCGGGCCGAGCGATCTGCTGATACGTAGGCACGCGTACGACCGCGCCCAACCCGGCCACTACATCCGCTGACGACAACCGTCATCGGCGCACATGAGGGATCAGCGCCGGGACTCGGGCACGGTAGACGTCGTAGGAGGTGCCGAACTGGCCGGCCATCAGGGCGTCTTCGACCCGGACCCGGCGCAGCAGCCACGGTATGGAGACCACCATCAGGGCGATCCAGACGCCGAAGCCGCAGGCCAGCATGGAGCCGGTGATCAGGCCGAGCAGGCCGGTGTAGATGGGGTGGCGGACCAGCCGGTAGGGGCCGTCGGTGCGCAACTCATGGTGGTCCCTGACCATCGGGACGCCGGCCCACATCGTGCCCAGAACCCAGCGGGCCCACAGCAGCAGCGCGGTGGAGGCGACGGCGAGCAGAGCGCCCAGGAGGGCGAGTTCGGGCTGCCAGAACTGCAGATGGCGCCAGAAGCCACGCGAGTGACGGACCAGCGTGGAGAGGGCAAGGGCGCCCGCTATCAGCGGAAGCCGGCGAGGCAACGTGCGTCGAAGCCCGTGCGCCCAGCCGCGCAGACCGGTCCGGTTCCTCACGCCGAAGTAGACGGCGCCCACGATCCAGGCCACGACAAAGACCAGGACGCAGACACCGGTGAGAGCGACGAGCGCCGAGTGGAGAGAACCCATGCCTCAAGCGTGCTCCGCGCGCCCGGTGGATCACCACCACCCACGGGTCGATGGAGAGGCCTCCACCCACGGGCGGAGGCGGCTGAGCCCTTGCGGTCAGCCCAGGGGGTTGGCCGTGTCGCGCAGGGCGGCGAGGGCGGGTGCGTACATACGGGTCCTGATGGTGGCGAGCGTGTCGCCCGCCTTGGCGGCCAGCGGCTGCGCGAGGGCGAGGGCCGTCGTCCGTACGGCGTCCTCGTCGACGACGTGGTCCACGATGCCCGCGGCCAAGGCGTCGTGGCCGCCGTAGCGGCGGGCGGTGACCATGGCCTCGTGGGCGGTCCGCGGCGTCAGGCGGGACTGGATGAGGGCGGACATGCCGGGCGTGAACGGGATGTTGATGTCGGCCTCGGGCAGGCACCAGAAGCCGCGGTCGGCGCGCATCACGCGGAAGTCGTGGGCCAGCGAGAACATGGCTCCGGCGGCGAAGGTGTGCCCCTGCAGCGCGGCCACGGTGACCACCGGCAGGGACAGCAGCCGCGCGAAGAGGGCGTGCACGGAGACGACGTACTCCAGGTGCTGGTCGGCGTGTGCGAACAGCCAGTCCAGGTCGAGGCCGTTGGAGTAGAACTTGCCCGTCGCGGCGGTCACCAGCGCGCGAGGCCCCTGCGCCTTCTCCACCTCGTCCAGCGCGGCGTCGACGGCGGAGATCCAGTCGGGGTGGAAACGGTTCTCGCCGTCTCCGAGATCGAGGACGTAGACGTCGCCCCGGCGGTCGAGTTCGGGCATGGCGGCTCCCTCGGGCTGGGCGGTCACGGACTCCTTTACTACCGACAGGTAACTTATGGTGCCGCCATGGAACGTGCAAGAGGTGGCCTTCCCCCCGTTTCGCGCCCACACGCTGGAGCGGGTCGGTGGCTTTCCTGCCGGCGGGCCTGTATCAGCTCGGGCCCCTCGAGTACGTCTGTCTGCAGCACTGCCGCGATCCCCTGAGCTCTTCGGGTGGGCGTCCATCACGGCACCTGCTGATGGTCGTCCTGATCCCGCTCGGCGTGATGGCCGGACCGGCCGTGGTGATCCTCGTCGAGAGACTGTGGTCCCGTGGTCCGCTGCTCGCGCGGGCCATGGGCGTCGCCGGGCTTCAGGGGTCGATGCCGTCGATGGGCGGCATATGACTTGCAACCGGCCACGTGGGTACCGTATATCGTCCACGGCGTGAGTGCCGAACAGCAGGCCCCATTGCAGCGAACCCGTACCCGCCGGAAGCAGAAGTAGGTGCCCTGTGGAAGCAATCGGCCACGCGCTGTCCATCGCCGGGTCCATGACCTGGGAGGTCACCTGGGCGCTGATCCTGGGTTTCGCCTTGTCGGCCGTGGTGCAGGCGGTGGTGCGCCGGTCGACGGTCGTCCGGCTGCTGGGTGACGACCGCCCGCGCACGCTTGCCGTGGCTGCCGGTTTGGGGGCGGCCTCGTCGTCGTGCTCGTACGCGGCCGTGGCCCTGGCCCGTTCGCTGTTCCGCAAGGGCGCGAACTTCACGGCGGCGATGGCGTTCGAGATCGCCTCCACCAATCTGGTGGTGGAGCTCGGCGTGATCCTCGCGCTGCTCATGGGCTGGCAGTTCACGGCCGCCGAGTTCGTCGGCGGGCCGATCATGATCGTCGTACTCGCCGTGCTGTTCCGCCTGTTCCTTCGCGAGCGGCTGCTGAACCGGGCGCGGGAGCAGGCCGAGCGCGGGATCGCGGGGTCGATGGAAGGGCACGCGGCCATGGACATGTCGGTGCGGGCGGAAGGCGGCTTCGCCCGGCGCCTGTTCTCCCGGGCCGGCTTCACGTCCGTGTCGCACATCTTCGTCATGGAGTGGGCGGCGATCGTGCGGGACCTGGTGGCGGGGCTGCTGATCGCTGGGGCGATCGCGGCCTGGGTGCCGGACGATTTCTGGCGCACGTTCTTCCTGGCGGACCATCCGCTCGCCGCCAAACTGATCGGCCCGCTGGTCGGGCCGCTGGTGGCCGTCGCCACGTTCGTCTGCTCGATCGGAAACGTGCCGCTGGCCGTGGTGCTGTGGAAGGGCGGCATCAGCTTCGGCGGGGTGATCGCCTTCATCTACGCCGACCTGCTGATCCTCCCCATCCTGAACATCTACCGGAAGTACTACGGCGCCCGGACGGCCGTCTTCCTCCTGGGCACCTTTTTCGCCGCGATGGCCGTCGCCGGCTACGTCGTCGAGTTCGCGTTCGGCGGGCTCGGCCTGATCCCCGACCAGGCCGATGCCACGGTCCCCGAGGGCGGAGTCAGCTGGAACTACACGACCTGGCTCAACATCGTCTTCCTGCTGCTGGCCGCGACCCTGCTCGTACGGTTCTGGCGCACCGGCGGCACGGCCATGCTGCGGATGATGGGCGGCTCACCCGACGCCGGGGCACACGAGCACGGGCACATGCACGGGCACACTTCCACTCCGGGTGAGACGTGAGAAGGGTCTGTGGGATAACCCCCATGCGCATCGACCGGCCTGCCGGATGGTCGGCGACTGTGTCGCTCCACAAGTCTGTACGTGGTCATTTCGCCCGTACAGACAAGGGAGTTCACACATGCCGACCCGTCGCGCCACCGTGCTGTCGGCCATGGCAGCACTCGCAGCGTCCGCCGTCCCGGCCCGAGGAGCGGCCGCCGAGCCGCGCACGGCCGAACCGGTGCGGCTGACCTTGCCCGCTCCCGGCGGGCCGTACCCGGTGGGGACGGTCTCGCTGCGGCTCGTCGATGCCTCGCGTGCCGATCCCTGGGTCGCGTCGCGGCCGTACCGGGAGCTCATGGTCGGCATCCGCTATCCGGCCCGGACCGCCGGCGGGTATCCGGCCGCACCCCAGATGCTTCCCGGCGAGGCGGCCGGGTTCGCGGCCCTGAACAGCTTCACCGATGTGCCGAGCAGCCGGGTAGACTGGGCCGCCACCCGCACGCACGCTCACGAAGGCGCCCCGGTCGCTCGGGACGGTGGTCCGTTCCCGGTCGTCTGCTACTCCCCCGGTGCCGGGGACCCGCGCTCCCTGGGCACCACGCTCTGCGACCACCTCGCCTCCCGGGGCTACGCCGTGGTGACCCTCGATCACACCTATGACGCCTGCGCCGTCGAGTTCCCCGGCGGCCGCGTCGAACGCTCCGTTCTGCCCGCGGAGTTCGCCAAGGCATACCCGGACGAGCAGCGCATCACCGCCCTGTTGCGGAAGACCATGGACGTACGGGTGGCCGACGTCCGCTTCCTCCTCGATGCGCTGCCGAGCGTGCTGCCCCAAGTCCTTTACGGCAGGCTGGACTTCGGGCGCATCGGCATGTTCGGCCAGTCGGCAGGCGGCTTCACCGCCCTGCAGACCATGCATGACGACCCTCGCATCGCAGCAGCGGCCGACCTGGACGGTGTGCTCGCGTACGTCCAGGAGGACAGCACCCCCGGCAACCTGTCCACCGTCGCCGCCGACGGCCTGGACCGCCCCTTCCTGCTGATCGGCAAGGACGGCAACGACCTCGGCACGGTGCCGTCCTGGCGGGCCCTGTGGCGGAACAGTCGTGGTTGGCACCGGGGTTTGAGCCAAGGCCGGGAAGTTAAGGATCTTCTGGTCGGTGTCGAGCGTGTCGGGTCAGCAGGCGAGGGCGTAGGTGGCGGGGCCGGTCTTGTGGATCA